>WGEM01000574.1 GCA_015492755.1 Gemmatimonadota bacterium
CATCCGCGAGGCGGGCGCCACGGCGGCTCAGGAGCTGGCTTTTACGCTGCGCAACGGCTTCGAATACGTGGAGCGCGGGATCGCCCGCGGGCTGGACGTGGACCGCTTCGCGCCCCGGCTCTCCTTCTTCTTCGACGTCCACAACGACTTCTTCGAGGAGATCGCCAAGTTCCGGGCCGCGCGGCGGATCTGGGCGCGCCACATGCGCGAGGTCTACGGCGCGAAGAACCCCGAGTCCTGGCGCCTCCGGACCCACGCGCAGACCGCCGGGGTGAGCCTCACGGCGCAGCAGCCGGAGAACAACATCGTCCGGGTGGCGTATCAGGCCATGGCGGCGGCGCTGGGGGGGACGCAGTCGCTCCATACCAACTCCATGGACGAGACGCTGGCGCTGCCCACGGAGAAGGCGGTGCGCATCGCGCTGCGGACACAGCAGATCCTCGCCTACGAATCGGGAATCACCAACACCATCGATCCGCTGGCGGGCTCGTATTTCGTGGAGGGCCTCACCGACGAGCTGGAGCGTGAGGCCGAGGAGATCTTCCAGCGGATCGACGCGATGGGTGGCGTGGTCCCGGGGATCGAGCAGGGCTGGTTCCAGCGCGAGATCGCCAACTCGGCGCTGCGCCAGCAGCGCGAGATCGAGTCGGGCGAACGCGTGGTGGTGGGCGTGAACCGCTTCACGGAAGGCTCGGAAGACGTCGAAATCGATCTCCTCAAGATCGACCCCTCGGTGGAGAAGAAGCAGGTGGCGTGCCTGGCCGAGCTCCGTGCCAGCCGCGACGGGGAGCGAGTGGAGCGGACGCTGGCCGCGCTGCGTGAGGCGTGCCGCACCCAGGAGAATCTGGTGCCCTACATCCTGGAGTGCGCGCGGAGCTACTGCACGCTCTATGAGATCCGCCGCGCCATGGAGGACGTCTTCGGCGCGTACAAGGAGCCCGTCTTCTTCTAGGAGCCTGTCCGAGTAAGAGAGCGGGCCGCGTGGGCCGTGCCGCGCCCAACCCGCAATCTTCGATGTCATTGTCCTGCAGGTGGACGGGCAGATGGTGGGTTCGCGCACGCGGGACTCGTACCGGTGCTCTACGACCTCCTGGACATGGGCCCGCCGGAGGCACGCCGCGTGGCCTCGCTCACCGAGCTGGCGGACGTCCTGGTGGCGTCGGCCTGACACCCGCGCCCACGACTCCCGCCGGTCCCGCCCATCCCATTACCTTTTCAGGACATCCGCGGCCCACCGGACTGAGCCGCGGCGCTTCCTCGTACGCGAGGTCGATCCCATGACAGAACAGGAACGCAAGATCCGGGTGCTGGTGGCCAAACCCGGTCTGGACGGCCACGACCGCGGCGCGAAGGTGGTGGCCAGCGCTTTCCGCGACGCGGGGTTCGAAGTCATCTATACCGGCCTGCACCAGACGCCGGAGATGATCGTCAACGCCGCCGTGCAGGAGGACGTGGACGTGGTGGCCCTCTCCATCCTTTCCGGAGCACACATGACGCTCTTCCCAAGGGTGAAGGAACTCCTGGAGGAGGCGGGTGCCGGGCACGTTCTCCTCACCGGGGGCGGAATCATCCCTCAGGAAGACATCGAAGAGCTGGAGCGGATGGGCATCGGAAAGCTCTTCGGGCCGGGGACGCCCACCTCGGAGGCGGTGGAGTACATCCGCTCCTGGTTCGAGGAGCAGCGAGCAGCCGGGAGCGCGTTGGCGTGACCGCACCTGCGGGCACCGACGCGGCCAGGCGAGGGCGTATGGCCCGCCTGGCCACCGAACTCCGCGAACTGCGTGACCGCCTCTACGACGGCGGCGGCGCCGAGCGCATCGAGCGTCAGCACCGGCAGGGAAAGCTCACCGCACGGGAGCGGGTGCGGCTCCTCCTGGACGACGACGAGCCGTGGGTGGAGCTGGGTCTCCTGGTGGCGCATGACCGCTACGACGGCCAGGCGCCGGGCGCCGGGGTGGTGACCGGTGTGGGGCGCATCGAGGGGCGTGAGGCGGTGGTGGTGGCCAACGACGCCACCGTGAAGGCGGGTTCGTGGTGGCCGGAGACCATCAAGAAGATGCTCCGTGCCCAGGAAGTGGCCATGCGCTGCCGCATCCCCATCGTCTATCTGGTGGACTCCGCAGGCGTGAACCTTCCGTACCAGGGTGGCGTCTTTCCAGGCCAGTACGGGGCCGCGCGGCTCTTCTACTACAACTCCATCATGCGTCGCTATCTGAGGATTTCGCAGATCGCAGCGGTCATGGGGCCGTGCATCGCCGGCGGCGCGTACCTCCCTGCGCTCTCCGACGTGATCCTCATGGTGGAGGGGACCTCGTTCATGGGACTGGGTGGGCCCAACCTGGTGAAGGGCGCCACGGGACAGAGCGTGGACGCCGAGGAGCTGGGCGGGGCGCGGGTGCACACCGAGGTGAGCGGGGTGGCGCACTACCGGGTTCCCGACGACGAGGCGTGCATCGAGAAGATCCGGAGGCTGGTGGCGGAGCTTCCGGCGCCCCACCGTCCGGAGGAACGCACCGCCGTCCCGCCTCGTCGCCTCGCCTACGAGCTCTACGACCTCCTCCCCGACGACCACCGGCAGCCGTACGACATGCGGGCGGTGCTGGAGTGCTTCCTGGACGGGGAAGAACTCGATGAATTCCAGCCCGGGTACGCGCCGGAGATCATCTGCGGGACGGGCTTCCTGGACGGACATCCGGTGGGCGTCATCGCCAACGCCCGAGGGATGTTCCCCTCGGAGGACGGCCCGCCCCGGTTCGGGGGGATCATCTACACCGAGAGCGCGCGCAAGACCGCCTACTTCATCGAGACCATGAACCGTCATCGAACGCCGCTCCTCTTCGTGCAGGACGTGTCGGGGTTCATGGTGGGGCCCGAAGCGGAACACTCGGGAATCATCCGCGCCGGTGCGGAGTTCGTGGAGGCGATGGCCTCCGCCACCGTCCCGAAGATCGTGCTCACGGTGAACCACGCCTCTGGCGCGGGCTACTATGCCATGGCGGGGCAGGGCTTCGACCCCGACTTCATCCTCTCGCTGCCCACCGGTCGTATGGGCGTCATGGAGGGCGAGAGCGCGGTGATGGCGCTCTTCAGCGCGCAACTGGAGCGCCTCAAGGCGGAGGGGAAGGTGCCCGACGAGGACCTCACCACCCGGATGGACGAGGTGCGCGCCGAGTATGAGCGGCAGTTGGATGCCCGCTTCGCCGCGGCGCGCGGGTTCGTGGACGAGGTGGTGCTCCCCGAGGAGCTCCGGCCGGCGCTGGCGCTCCTCCTCCGGGCCGCCCGGCAGAACCCCGGACCGCACATCGGCCCCTTCCACCTCCCGGAGGGCCTCACGTGAGCGGGCGCGTCGTCCGCGTGGCCAGCGGCCAGGGCTTCTGGGGCGACGACTTGGAGGCGCCCGTCCGCCAGGTGGAGGGCGGTCCCATCGACTACCTCATGCTGGACTACCTGGCGGAAGTCACCATGTCCATCATGAAGAAGCAGCAGGCCCGCGATCCCACTGCGGGGTACGCCCGTGACTTCGTCCCCCTCATGGGGCGGATCTTTCCGGCGTGCGTGGAGCGGGGCATCCGGGTGGTGACCAACGCCGGCGGCGTGAACCCGGAAGGCTGCGCCGACGCGCTCCTGGAGGCGGGGCGGGAGGCCGGTGTGGCGG
>WGEM01000575.1 GCA_015492755.1 Gemmatimonadota bacterium
AACCACCGCATGGGGCTCTTCGATGCGGTGCTCATCAAGGACAACCACATCACCGTGGCGGGTTCTCCCGCCGAGGCGGTGCGGCGGGCACGCGCGCACGTGGGCCCGGAGGTGACCGTCGAGGTGGAGATCGAGTCGCTCGAGGACCTGGAGCCGGTGCTGGAAGCCGGCGCCGACGTCGTCCTCCTGGACAATATGAGCCTGGATCAGATGCGCGCGGCGGTGGAGCGGGCGGCGGGCCGCTGTCTCCTGGAGGCCTCCGGCGGGATCAGCGCCGACACGGTGCGGGCGGTGGCCGGGACGGGTGTCCACCGCATCTCGGTGGGGCGTATCACGCACTCGGCGCCGGCGCTGGACGTGGCGCTGGACTTCCGGCCGCTTGCCCCCGGGTCGCCCGCCGCCGCATCATAGCGACACTCCCGCAGAGCGACCCTCCCGCACACGGAGACGTGGCATGACGTACGCGACGCGTCCCTCCGGCACCGCCGCATCGGCGGCCCTTTCGCTCCTCCTCGTCCTGGTGGCCGGCTGCGGCGATCGCCCGGCTTCCGACGCCGCCCCCGAGGCGGCCGGGAGCCCGGAACCCGAGGCCGCGCCGGCACCCGTCCCCGCCCCGGACGAGGTGGACACGGAAGCCGCCGAGGTCACCATCGTGTCACCCGCAGACGGCGCGGTGCTGGAAGGCCCGGTGGTGGAGGTGATCCTGGAGGCCCGCGGTGTGCGCATCGTACCCGCAGGCGACATGACCCCGGGAACGGGTCATCACCACCTCTATCTGGACGCGGACCTGGGCGATCCCAGTGTCCCGGTGCCCACCGAACCCGGCCGCATCGTGCACCTGGGCGATGGATCCTCGGAGTACACCTTCGAAGACGTGCCTCCCGGGGAGCACCGACTCATCACCGTCGTGGCGGACGGCACCCACGTACCGCTACAGCCCTGGGTGGTGGACACCGTGACGTTCACGGTGGAGGCGGGGCGCTGAAGGCATCATGCCGCTGGCTTACCGCATCGACGTCGCGCGCGGCGTCGTCTTCACCTACGGGAGCGGCGTCCTCACCGATGAGGACGTCCTGGGTTTCAAGAATCGCCTGGCGAAAGATCCCGACTTCCGCCCCGACATGGTGGAGCTGTCCGACATCCGCGACGTGGTGGAGCTGAGGGTGACGCCCGCGGGCATCGCCCGGATGCTGGACGCGGACCGCAGAGAGGAGCGGACCCGGGGCGCCCGCCTCGCCATCCTGGCCTCCGACGACCTGGCCTACGGGATGGCCCGCATGTACGCCCAGCGCGCCACCATCCAGGAGGAGGACCCTCGGGTGGGGATCTTCCGGAACGAGGCCGAGGCACGGGCATGGTTGGGGCTCACCGACGACGCACCCGGCGATCCCGAACGGCCCGACACCACCTGAGTCACGCCCGCGCCGCGCAACCAGCCGCCCCCCTCGCGGGATCCACCGGCCCGCCCCATGATGGGGCCCATCACGTGGCCGATCTCAACCGGAGGATCTCATGCGCGCTCCGCTTCGCACTCTGCTCGCGGCGCTCATTCTCGCCCTCTCCGCCGCCGCTCCCGTGGCGGCTCAGCTCCCCTCCATCGCCGAAAAGACCGAGGGTCTGGAACGCATGGACGGTCTCCTCCCCCTCTACTGGGACGCCGCCGAGGGCAAGCTCTGGATGGAGATCCCGGAGCTGGGCGTGGAGATGATCCACTACATGGGCTTCGGCGCCGGACTGGGCTCCAACGATCTGGGCCTCGACCGGGGGGCGCTGCGGGGTTCCCGCATCGTGAAGTTCGAGCGCGTGGGCAGGAAGGTCCTCATGGTACAGCCCAATTACCGCTTCCGCGCCAGCAGCGACAATCCCGACGAGGTGCGCGCGGTGCGGGACGCCTTCGCCCGCTCGGTGGTGTGGAGCTTCACCGCCGCCGGCGAGACCGACGGCCGCGTGCTGGTGGACGTCACCGACTTCCTCCTCACCGACCACGTGGGCGCCGCGGCGCCCACGTGGTCGGTGAGGAGGAAGTCGGTGA
>WGEM01000576.1 GCA_015492755.1 Gemmatimonadota bacterium
CGCCACGCTCCGGGCTCGACCCCGGGGAGCGCGATGAAGCTTGCGGGGAGGCTCAGCCGTGGCCAGTTGCTCATGGAGGGATGTCGGGCGGTGGGTACGGATGCACGGGAGGGAGCCGGCGCGTGTGGCGGTCAGACTTCTCCCCTATCTTCGGGATCCGGAGACCGCGACGAAAGAGGCACGCGCAGGGAGAGCCGAACGGGATGCCATCGCATGAACCCCTGACCCGATGCGAGAACCGCGGATGAGGCGCGGCCTCCGCGTGCCCCGGTCGGTGCGAACCCTGCCGCGGCGGTACTGGCGGATGGCCGGCGTGCGCCCGGGGGAGCCCCCCATTCCGATGGCGCTCATTCTGCTGGGAGACCTCTTCGAGGCGTTCTCCTTCGGGCTCCTCATCCCGCTCACCCCCGCGGTGGGGTGCTGGCCCGACTCTACGAAGCGCAGATGCGGCGGGCGGACATCGCGGACATTCCGGATGTCTGAGCCTGCCGCCGGACGACACCACAGGAGGATCCCATGCCCGTCCCGGCCCTGAAACTCCCGCGCCACGCATCCCCCCGGATGCTGCTCGCCGTGTGCCAGACGTTGCTCCTGGTCTGGGCCGCGCCCGCGCAGGGCGTCGCCCAGGACCTCGCGCTCACCAACGCCCGGGTGGTGGACGTGGTGGCCGGCACCGTCTCCGAGCCCACCACGGTGGTGGTCCGCGACGGGCGCATCGAGCGCATCGGCGGCGCGCCGCCGGAGGGGATGCAGCAGGCGGATCTTCTGGGTCGGTACCTGGCGCCGGGTCTGCTGGACGCGCACGTCCACGTGGGTAGCGCCGAGAACGCCCGCCGGGCCCTCCTCACCGGGGTCACCACCATGCGGAGCATGGGCACGTCACACTACGTGGACGTGGGCATGCGGGAGCTGGAGCGGGCGGGGCACCTGGAAGCGCCGGAGTACCTGGCCGCCGGCTACCATGTGCGGCCGCCCGCCGCCGAGGCCTTCTTCCAGGATCACCCCGAGCTGGGCCACCTCTACGGGTCGGAGATTCGCGGTGTCGACGCCGTGCGGGCCATGACGCGCGCCATCGTCTCCCGCGGTGTGGACTTCGTGAAGACCAACGCTACGGAGCGGGCGGGGCTCCCGAACACCGATCCGCGCAAGCAGTTCTACTCCCAGGAGGAGCTGCGGGCCATCGTGGAGGAAGCCGGAGCCGCGGGCGTCCCGGTGGCGGCGCACGCGCATGGCGACGGGGGCGGCCGAGCGGCGGTGCTGGCGGGTGTGCGAAGCATCGAGCACGGCACGTATCTCAGCGAGGAAACGCTGGCGCTCATGCGGGAGCGGGGGACGTACCTGGTGCCCACCATCGCCATCGTGCGGGACCTCACCATCCCGGGAGGCGACTACGACAACGCGGTGCTGAACATCCGCGGACGCCATATGCTTCCCCGGGTACGGGAGACGGCGGCGCGGGCGCACGCCATGGGGGTGAAGATCGTGGCCGCCACCGACACGGGCTACGGCCCGGAGAGCACCACGACACTGGCCCACGAACTCCTGGAGCTGGTGGGGATCGGGATGTCCCCGCTGGAAGCGCTCCGGTCCGCCACCCTCACCGCGGCGGAGCTCTTCGGCATGGCCGACCGTGTGGGCCGGATCGCCCCGGGCTACGAGGCGGATTTCATCGTGGTGGAGCGCAATCCGCTCCTGGACATCGGCACCGTGCAGGACGTGCTCATGGTGGTGCGCGACGGGCGGGTGGCGGTGCGCCGGGGCGACTGGCCCGGCGCACCGCCGGTTTCGTAGCACCGCCGGCCTCGGACGGGTTCCTACGCCTCCGCCGCCATCGCCCGGGCCCGCCGCTCCAGCTCGGCGCGGACGTCCTCCACGTCGGCGCGCACCTCGTCGGCGCTGCGGCCCTGCAGGAGGGCGATCTCCTCGATCTCCCACCCCTCGATGCTGAAGAGGAGGTAAGCCCGGCGCTTCGGACGCGGCATCGACGCCAGGTTGGAGAGGATCCAGTCGCGCTCGTCCTCTGCCTCCGCCCAGCCGTACGGTGGTGCGCCCTCATCGGGGATGAGATCCTCCAGGAGCGGCTGGTCTCCCGCGTCCAGGAACCATGTGTCGGCCTCCGCGTCCCAGTCGGGCTCCTCATCCGGCAGCGTGACGCGCTCCTCCAGCGAGGCGAATTCCACACCCTCCGAACGGGCGTCGACGGTCTCGTGCAACAGGCCGGTGAGCCACCGCTCCAGCGGCACGTCGTCGGGACGCTCCGACCAGCGGTCCCACGCACGCACCATGACCTCGTCCAGGATCTCCCGTGTGGTGCAAGATCCCGGCGTGATCCGTCCCTCCAGCTCCGCGATGCGGAGTTCGTGCTCGGCGTGCTGGCTCAGCGACGCCAGGACCGGTCGGAGCACCTGGAAGAAGGTCTCCGGGTCGCCCTCCTCACGCGACACTCCCAGGTCGGGGGTGGAGGCCTCCATCTGTCGCACACGACGCCGCTTGCGCTCTACCGCGGCGTCGGCGTGGAAGCGCTCCTTGTAGCGGCGCGCCTCCCGGAAGAGGGAGCGGGCCAGATCGTCCAGCACCGCCTCCAGCGTCTCGCCCCGACCCTTGCCCACGACGGTGCCGCGGGGCAGGGAGATGACGCCCCGCGCGTCCCAGCGGCCCTTCCCTTCTTCCAGCCGGATGTGGCAACGGAGGGTGTCGTCCCGGAAGCGCCGCAGCACCCGGCGCACGCGGGGGCTCAGCTTCGCCCAGATCTCTTCGGCTCGCCGTTTCGCGTCGGCGGGGCCCTTCTTTATGGTGATGGTGGTGAGCATCGTCTCTCGAGTTCAATGAGGTGAATCGTGATCGCGCTGTTCCCGGAGATGTGCGCGAGCAAGGCTCGTGCCCACCGGATTCCTGCCGGACTGGCGCAACAGGAGTCCGACATCTGCCGGATGGACGTACGCACCCGGCGGAGCGAGGGTCAACGCTCGTTGCGGGGCGGGCGCCTCCCCGTGCCGCACCTTCGTACGACTTCCGGATCCGGAGACGAACCATGATGCGATCCACGGGCGTGGCCGGGGTGCTCCTCCTGTGTGCCGCCGCCGCGCTCCACGCACAGACCGACCAGACGGGCAAGCAGATCTATGAGACCGTGTGCGCCACCTGCCACGGCAAGGGCGGCCTGGGGGACGGTCCCGCCGCAGCGGCGCTCCAGGCCAAGCCGGTGAGTTTCGCCGAGTGCCGCTTCGCCAACAGGGAGCCCGACTCCGACTTTCTGGCGGTGGCCACGCTGGGCGGGCCGGCCCGGGGCTTCTCGCCGGAGATGCCGCCCCACGGCGCCGCCTACAGCCGCGAGCAACTCCAGGCGGTTCTCGCCTACATCCGCACCCTCTGCACCGACCCGCGCTGGCCGCGGGGTGAGCTGAACCTGCCGCGGCCCTTCCTCACCGAGAAGGCGTACCCCGAAGACGAGGCGGTCTGGACCACCAGCGTCCACACGGAGGGCGCCGGAGCCGTGATGCACGAGGTGCTGTACGAGAAGCGCTTCGGCCCGGTGAACCAGCTCGAGATCACGGTTCCCTTCGGGAGCGTGGAAGGGGGCGCCGACGACTGGTCCGGCGGCGTGGGCGACGTGGCGGTGGGTGTGAAGCGTGCGCTCTACCACTCGCTGGAGGCGGGATCCATCCTGTCGGTGGGTGCCGAAGTGAAGCTGCCCACCGGGAGCGAGTCGAAGGGCCTGGGCAAGGGCACGACGGTGCTGGAGCCCTTCCTCTCCTTCGGCCGGCTCCTCCCGTCGGAGTTCTTCGTGCACGCCCAGGCGCTGGCGGAGTTGGTTACGGACCGTGACAAGGGGGACCACGAGGCCAAGTGGCGGGCGGTACTGGGACGCACCTTCACGCAGGGCGAGTTCGGGCGGGCGTGGAGTCCCATGGTGGAGCTTCAGGGTACGGCGGAGTTCGGTGAGGCGGAGACGGAAGTACTCTGGGACGTGGTTCCCCAGATGCAGGTGACGCTGAACACCCGCCAGCACGTGATGCTGAACGTGGGGCTGATGCTTCCGCTCACCGAGGCGGACGTGCGCTCCGCGCGCTTCATGATCTACCTCCTCTGGGACTGGTTCGACGGAGGGTTCTTCGAGGGCTGGTAGGCCCCGGCCACCGGGCGCGTGCCCGGCGGCGCGCCGCTCCCTATCTTGTGGCCTCCTCGAGTTCGGAACCTCAGTCGTGGGAGGCCCATGGGCAGGAGGCGCGGGCAGGAGCAGGTCTACGACGCCATCATCGTGGGATCGGGGGCTGCGGGCGGCATGTGCGCCTACGTGCTGGCCTGCCACGGTCTGAAGGTCCTCATGCTGGAAGCGGGGCGCGACTACGACCCCGTCACCGAGACGCCCATGTTCCAGCTTCCCAAGGACGCCCCGCTCCGGGGCGCCGGGACGCCGGAGAAACCCTTCGGGTTCTACGACGCCACGGTGGACGGCGGATGGCAGGTGCCCGGTGAGCCCTACAGCAGCGCCGAGGGCACCGACTTCCGCTGGTGGCGAGCGCGGATGCTGGGGGGACGCACGAATCACTGGGGGCGCATCTCGCTCCGGATGGGGCCCTACGACTTCAAGCCGTACAGCCGCGACGGGCTGGGCTTCGACTGGCCCATGACGTACGAGGACCTGGCGCCCTACTACGACCGCACCGAGCTGCTCATCGGGGTGTACGGCTCCAACGAGGGGCTGGAGAACACCCCCGACTCCTCGCCCGGCGTGCTGCAGCCCCCACCCGCGCCCCGGGCGGAGGAGCTCCTCACGCAGAAGACCTGCCGGGATCTGGGGATTCCGGTGATCCCGGCGCACCTGGCCATCCTCACCCAGCGTCAGGACGGGGAGCGACTGGCGCGGCGGCTGTGGCCGAATAACCGGCTGGCCCAGCGCGTCACGGCGGCGTCCATGAACGCCCGGGCGGCGTGCTTCTACGCCACGCCCTGCGGACGGGGCTGCTCCATCAAGGCCAACTTCCAGTCGCCCACGGTGGTGATTCCTCCGGCGCTGGCCACCGGGAACCTGGACATCATCACTGACGCCATGGTGCGGGAGGTGACGCTGGACGCCCGTGGGCGGGCGAAGGGCGTGCACTACATCGACAAGACGACGCGCCTGGAAGAGCACGCGCGGGGCCGGGTGGTGATCCTGGCCGCCAGCGCGCTGGAGTCGGCGCGCATCCTCCTGAACTCGAAGTCGGCGCTCTTTCCCGACGGGCTGGCCAACGGGAGCGGGCTGGTGGGGCGCTACATCATGGACACCG
>WGEM01000577.1 GCA_015492755.1 Gemmatimonadota bacterium
AGCGGAAGAAGGGTGCCGACGCCATCGTCGTGGACGAGGGGCCCAACGGGCAGAGGGCGGGGCGGTGGCGCAACCTCTGGGCCTTCGACGTGGAAACGCGCACGGAGCGCCGTCTCACCGAAGGGGAGCGCATCGTGGGCTCCTTCGACGTCTCACCGGCGGGCGATCGAGTGGCGTTCACCGCGCGCTCCGAGAACCGCCGGAACCAGCGGAACCTCTCGGAGATCTACCTGCTGGAGGTGGGCACCGGCGAGATCCGCCGGCTCACCGAGAACCGCGCGCCGGAGAGCCGCATCACCTTCGCGCCCGACGGACGCCGTATCGCCTATGAGGCGCCCAGCGACGGCGAGTGGGAGCTGCGCCTGGACCGCATCTGGGTGATGGACACCGAGACGGGGGCGCGGCGCCCGGTCTCCGATGCCTTTTCCGGCAACATCGGCACCTTCGTCTGGTCCGCCGACGGAAGCGAGATCCTCTTCGGCGGCCTGCAGCGCACCGACTACAACCTGTATACGCTGGACGTGGAGACGGGCCGCGTGACGCAGCGGACGCACGTCACGGGAGCGCTGCGGCCGGCGTCGTTCTCCCGCGACCGTTCGAGAATGGCGTACACCTTCGAGGACTTCACCACGCCGCGGGACGTCTGGGTGGCGCCCACCGACGGAAGCGCCGGTACGCGGCTCACCGACCTGAATCCCCGGGTGCGCACCGAACTGGCGCTGGGCCGCCACGAGGTGGTGCGGTGGAGGAGCGCCGACGGGCTGGAGATCGAGGGCATCCTGGTGCTCCCGCCCGACGCCGACGCAGGCTCGCCGCACCCCTTCCTCCTCCACATCCACGGGGGGCCGGCGGGCGTCTTCACCAACTCCTTCTCCGGCCGCTACCACGTCTGGGCGGGCCTGGGTTACGCGCAGCTCCTGCCCAACGTGCGCGGATCCTCCGGATACACCGACGAGCTCCTGCGCGGCAACATGTACGACATCGGAGGAGGCGACTACCAGGATCTCATGACCGGCGTCGACGCCATGATCCGCCGCGGCGTGGCGGACCCCGAACGCCTGGCGCTGCGAGGCTGGAGCTACGGCGGCATCCTGGGGGGCTGGACCATCACGCAGACGGATCGCTTCAAGGCGGCGTCGTTGGGCGCGATGGTCTCGGACTGGACGTCGGAGTACGGGCCGGGCTTCAACCACGACGTGCGCCTGTGGTACATCGGCGGTACCCCGTGGGAGAACCCTGAGCGCTGGCGGGAGCGCTCTCCCCTGACCCATGTGGCGCGGGTCACCACGCCCACCCTCCTCCTTCACGGGATGAACGACACCACCGACACCGAGGCGCAGAGCATGATGTTCTTCCAGGCGCTGAAGGATCAGGGGAAGACGGTGCGGTACATCCGGTTCCCCCGCGAGCCGCACGGCTTCCGGGAGCCGCGCCATCAGCGTACGCGGGACGTGGAGGAGATCCGGTGGATCCAGGAATACACCCGGGGTATCGACTGGACACCGTGGGAACGGGTGGCGGGAACGAAGGGGACGGAAGGGGGTTCTGGGGATCAACCCCCACACAATCAGTGACCGTGTCGGACACGGGAGGGATGATGCAGCAAGCCGTGCTGGGCGGCGGGTGCTTCTGGTGCCTGGAGGCTGTGTTCGACCTCGTGGACGGCGTGACGGCCGTGAAGTCCGGATATGCCGGAGGCACGGTGCCGAATCCCACCTACGAGCAGGTCTGCACCGGCACCACCGGGCACGCCGAAGTGGTGCGGATCACCTTCGATCCCGAGGTGATCTCGTACCGCGACCTGCTGGAGATCTTCTTCGGCATCCACGACCCCACCACCCTGAACCGGCAGGGGAACGACGTGGGGACCCAGTACCGCTCCGTCATCTTCTACCTGGACGAGGAGCAGCGTCGGATCGCCGAAGAGGTGCGCGCCGAGGTGGAGCGCGACGGGCCCTGGGACGACCCCATCGTCACCGCCATCGAACCCCTGGATACCTTCTATCCCGCGGAGCCGTATCACGACGACTACTTCGCTCGCAACGGCGGTCAGCCGTACTGCCGGGCGGTGGTAGGTCCGAAGGTGGCCAGGTTCCGCCAGCGATTCGCGCACCGACTGAAGGCCCGGGTATGAGGTGCGAGGGGGCTGCGCGACCGACGAGGAAGCATCGAGAGGCCACCTGGTATAAGTTTATCCGAACCAGCCCATCCAACCCCCAGAGAACGGAGGCCCACAATGCCCAGACCTGATGACGCCACCATCAGGAAGTGGAGGGAGCTCGCCGAGGAAGGCTACCTGTACGCGGAGATTCAGCGGATGTATCCGGAATACTCCGTGGACCAGGTCCGCCACTACTGCCTCGGCCACACGGGCCGGAGTGCCGGAGGACCCATCCAGCGGGTCGACCGCTGGTATGGATCCAACGTCTGGCTTCGCGGATCCAATTCGCCCCACGCCCAGATCACCGAGAAGCAGGCGCTCCGCGTCCTGAACGACTGGGACGAAAAGCGGGACCGCTGGAAGAAATCCGGTGCGGAGTGGGCGCGGATTCTCGGTGTGTCGCCCAGCACCATCTACATGCTGCGCCGCGGCGAAACCTGGAAGCACCTGAACCACCCCAACCAGGGCCGTAAGCCGAAGAAGAAGGGCAAGGCCGCTTCCGCGAAGAAGAAAGCGGCTCCGGCGAAGAAGAAGAGCGCGGCGAAGAAGAAGAGCGCGGCGAAGAAGGCTGCCGCGAAGAAGAAGAGCGCGGCGAAAAAGAAGGCCGCTCCGGCCAGGAAGAAGAGCGCAGCCCGGAAGGGCGCCCGCGCGAAGAAGAAGTAACCGCCCGCCCGCCGGCGAGCGCCGTCGGAGGATGGCTGCCATGACACGACGAAGGACCCGTGCCGCCGGCTCCATGCTTCTGGTGGCGGCGCTCGCCGCGGGGTGCGCATCCGGCGAACGAGAGGCCGACCTCCTCTTCCTGGGCGGGACGGTGGTGGACGGATCCGGCGCCGACTCGGTGCATGCCGACGTGGGCGTGCGGGGGGACCGGATCGTCTTCGTGGGCGACGCGGCGGTGGAGGGCATCGTAGCCGCCGACACGCTGGACGTCTCCGGTCTGGTGGTGACGCCGGGGTTCATCGACATGCACTCCCACGCCGAGTTGGACACCGATCACGGTCGAGACGCCCGCGCCTTTCTCTTTCAGGGCATCACCACCGTGGCGCTGGGTGTGGACGGCGGGGGTGAGAGCGACGTGGCGGCGCGCATGGAGCGCTGGAGCCGCGACGGCATCGGTGTGAACGCCTTCCTCTACGTGGGGCACAACGCCGCGCGCCGCGCGGTGATGGGGATGGAGGCCCGCGCCCCCACCGCCGACGAGCTGGAGCGGATGAAGGCCTACGTCCGGAAGGGGATGGAGGAGGGCGCGTACGGACTCTCGTCGGGTCTCTTCTACCTGCCGGGCAACTACGCCGAGACCCAGGAGGTCATCGAGCTCAACCGGGTGGCGGCGGCCTACCCCGGTGCCATCTACGACACCCACGACCGCGACCTGGGCGCCGCCTATCCGCCCTTCGGGTACCTGAAGTCCATCGCCGAAGGGATCCGCATCGGAGAGGAAGCGGGTACGAAGGTCATCTTCAGCCACTTCAACGCGCAGGGGGCCCACAACTACGGGCGGGCACCCGAGGGCGCCGCCCTCATCGAAGAGGCCCGCGCCCGGGGCGTGGAGGTGGCGGGCGCGCACCACATGTACACCGCCACGCAGTCGAACCTGCGTTCCTACACCATCCCGAGCTGGGCGGTGGCCGGGGGCGACACGGCGATGATCCGCCGATTCGACCATCCCGACACGGTGCGGATCATCCACCGGCAGACCCGCGAGATGCTGGAGATCCGGGGCGGTGCCGACCACCTGCTCTTCGCCGACGAACGGCCGGACCTGAACGGCAAGACGCTCCAGCAGGTGGCGCACGAGTGGGGCGTGCCGCCTTCGGAAGCCGCACGCAGGATCCTGCGGGAAGGGAACGCCGCGGTGATGAACCTGGGCCTGTACGACGCATGGAACCTGCGCTATCTGGCGCAGAAGCCCTGGATGATGACGTGCACCGACGGGCGCGACCCCGGACCCAGCCGCCCGGTGACGCACCCGCGGGCCTTCGGGTCCTTCACCAAGAAACTCCGGGACCTGGTGCTGGACGAGGAGCTCATCACGTTGCCTTTCGCCATCCGGTCCATGTCGGGGCTGGCGGCGGACTTCCTGGGCTGGACGGACCGGGGCTATCTGCGCGAGGGCTACGTGGCGGACATCACCGTCCTGGACCTGGACGAGGTCCAGGACATGGCCACGTATGAAAACCCCCACCGGTACAGCCGGGGCACGGTCCATGTGCTGGTGAACGGCACCTTCGCCATCCGCGACGGGGAGGCCACCATGGCGCTGGCGGGCCGCCCCCTCCTGAGGGGCGGCGCCGTCTACGAGGCCGGGGCCGGGGGAGGCTGACCCCCCGGGAGCCGTCAGGCCCGGTACGCCACCGCCGCGCTGGCGGGACCCACCAGCGGGATGACCTCGGTGCGGGCGAAGCCGGCGTCGCGGCACCACCCGTCGAAGTCCGCTCCGGTGTAGTCGAATC
>WGEM01000578.1 GCA_015492755.1 Gemmatimonadota bacterium
CCCCCTTCGTGCCCCCGTGGAATCCGAGGCGCGCCTTCACACTGCTCCGGCGACGCCGGGATCGGGTGGGGGCAGGGAGGCCGCGATCCATGCTGGACACGGGACGGCGACTCGTGGGGATCCACCGAGCCCTCTCCGACGGGAGCGTGGAGCCCCGCGAACTCCCGGCGGCAGTGCACGACGTCTACGAAGGTCTCCGCGGGTTCGTGGAGGACGTGGACGGCCGTTTGCGGCGGTACGACGCGCTGCAGATGTGGTGGAGGAGGTTCACGGGTGAGCACTGAGCGTGTGGAAGCCGCCACACTGGTGTTCGTGGACGCGCTGGCGGCCGAGTATTTTGAACGCTTTCCCTCGGAACTTCGCCCCCTGGAAGCGCTTCCGGAGCGCATCGAACTGGAGCCCGGCATGGGTTTCTCCATCAATATCAAGGCGGAACTCCTGGGTGGCCTCACGCCGGACGACCTTGGATTCTTCTGCAAGTGGAACTATGCCCCCCGCGGAGGATTCCAGGTCCCGCGCTGGATCCGCGCGCTGGGTGGGGCGCTGGACGGAACCCAGTTCACGAGCCGGCTGGCACACCGCGCCTTCTCCAGAGTTCTGGGCGTCGACCTCTTCACCATCCCGTTCCGCGAGCTGGAACTCTTCGCCCCTGCGGCGTGTCCCGAGGCGTACGCGTCATCGTTTCCGCATCCCACGTTGCTTTCCGAGCTGGGGTTCCGGCGGGTGGTGCACGGGCGGCGCATGCGCCGCGACGCGGATGTGGCGCGGGCGGCGCTCCAGGCCATGGACGATGGCCGGCACACCTATGTCTCTCTGGTGGAACCCGATGCCGTGGGGCACCGGAGGGGCCCGGGGAGTGAGGGGATGCGGCGGGCGCTGGCCGCCACGGCGCATCAGGTGGCCTCCATCTGGGAGGCTCACCGGCGCCACCGTCGCGGACCCTTCATCCTCTTCTCCGACCACGGCATGGCGCCGGTGCGGGAGCGGGCCTGGTTCGATCCCTCCGAGGTGCTGGGCCCCCCCGGCCGCTCGACCTACGCGTGCTTCTCGGACTCCACCATGCTGCGCTTCTGGATCCACGACCCGGAGATCCGAACGGCGGCGGAAGAGGCGCTCGCCGCCCTCACCTGGGGCCGTGTGCTGGATGGTGAGGAGCGGCGGCGTTTCGGAATCGCGTCCCCTGCCCACGGGGACGTGATCCTCCTCGCGGATGAAGGTGTGCTTCCGGTGCCGTCCCACGTGGGGGGAAAACACCCGAGAGCCGTGGGTATGCACGGCTACCATCCGGACCTTCCGAGCCAACGTGGTGTGGTGGCGTGGTGGCATCCCGATGGGACGCCGTCCGCGGGGGAGCTGAGGTCCGCAGGCCTTCCGCTGGCAGGCGATGACCGGGGCGCACCGCGCATCCGGGCGCGTGACTTCTCGGTGCTCGCCCGGACCCTCATCAGGGGTAGGCCCACATGAGGGGGATCGTTCGCGGCGCGGTGGACATCGGCGCGTCACGGCTCCTGCGGATGGGTGCGGCTCTCGCATTCCAGGCGGGCGCGGCCCGCTTTCTCGGGCCATCCGGCTACGGCTTGCTCCAGCACGCGCTCAGCGGAGCAGCCCTCACCCAGCAGGCGACGGATCTGGGCGCGGGTCCCGCCACCAGTGTGGGGTTGGCGCGCGCCGGCCTCGGGGCCGGGGCGCGCACACGCGGGACGGCCGGTGTCCTCCGGACGGGGGCGGTGCTGCGTACAGGCCTGACCCTCGCTCTGGTCATGGCGCTCCTCCTGGCGCCCCATCGCCTGGAGCCGGTCTTCGGATCCTCGATGGTGGGCTGGGGTGTGATTCTGGCGCTGGCGGGGGGCTGGGCCGCCTTCCTGGAACACGTGCTGGTGGGTGTCCGCAGGACGCGTACCCTTCTCGTCGCCTCTCTCCTCCTCTTCGCGGTACCTGCCGCTGCCGGTCTCGTCACCGTGCTGGTGCGGCCGGATCCGGTGGCCGTGCTCCGATCGTTGGCATGGGCCACGCTGGTGGGTGTGGTGTTGGTGGCGACGCTGGTGGTGTCGATGATGGGTCAGCTCCTGCGCGAAGGCCGGGGGACCGAGGCGACGGAGGACGAACCGGCCGCCGGACCACCGTTCCGCTTCTCGCGTACGGCGCTCTCCCTTGCGGTGGTCTCGCTCAGCGCGGTGATCATCGTGCGGCTTCCGGTCCTGGTTCTCGCCAACGCGGGTAACGCCGCCGGGGCGGGGATGCTCGGTGCCGGCGTGGCACTGGTGGAACGTGGCGGGGTCGTGGGGACGGCCATGGGCCTGTCCGCCGGTCCAGCGCTCGCGTCATGGATGCACGAGGAGGCCGATCTGAGCGAGGCCCGGTCCGCCTTGAGGGCCGGGTCGCTTGGCGGGCTCTGGCTGGGCGGTCTGCTGCTGGCGTTGGGGCCCGCCGCCATCCTCGTGGTGCTGGGCGTCGAGTACGCACCGCTCATCGCGCTGCTCCCGTGGATCGCGGTAGCGCTGTTCCTTCAGGCCTCCCTTCAGACGCTGGGAGGGCTCCTCGACTACGGCGGGTGGGCTGGTCCGCGAGCGCTGGCGCTGGCGGTGGGTGCCGCGGTGGTTGCGGTGGGATCGGGGCTGGTGGAGCCCTCGCCGCTCCGTGCCATGCAGGTCGTCGTAGCGGGGCTCCTCAGTGTGCTCTGCGTCCTGGCCGTGGTTCCCGCCGGCGCGGTGGCTGCCGCACGCGTGCGTGCGGTGATGTCCGTCGTGTGGGCGGATCTCGCCCTGATGGCGGTCCTCTCTGCGGCGGTGACGCTTGCCAGGGCCGCTGCGCCGGCGGTGCCGTACTGGATCGATGCATGCGTCACCGGGTCACTGGTGGGCGGAGTGCTCCTTGTGCGCGGGAGGGGACGGTGGCTCCGGTGATCACCAGCGTCGAGTGGGCTTCGCTGGTCATCGGCTCGGCGGTGCTGGGGCTCTTCCTGCTCCTGTACCGGATTGCGGATGGGTGGAGCCGGGGTCGGCCCCCAGCCTGGGAGGCGTGGGCCCTCTTCTGGTTGGCGCTGGGCGTCCGGGTCGGGGTGGTGGTGGTGGTGGATCTGTGGCTCCGTGGGCGTACCGGTACGCCCTTCCTCTTCGGCACGCTCGGAGATGATTTCCGCTACCACGAGACCGCTGCGGATATGGCGAGAGCGTGGAGCGTGGGTGGGTTTCAGTTCCCGGCGGTGCTGTATACACAGGGCTTCGAAACCACGCTGGCGCTGGTCTACTGGATCACGGCGCCGGAGGTCTGGATCGGGAAGCTGTTCAACGTCACGGTGGGTGCGCTCATCGCACCGCTGGTCTACCGTCTGGCTTTCGAACTCGAAGGCCGGCGATGCGCCTGGAAGGCCGGTGTACTCACCGCGCTCTTTCCGCCGCTCGTCTTCTGGTCCGGGGTGCTCTACAAGGACACACTCCTGGCAGCCGCCCTCGTGGGCGTGATCCTGGCCGGTGTGCGGTTCCTCTCCCGTGCCGGACTGGCGCTGGGGCCGGTGGTGACGGGTCTCGGCGCGCTGCTGGTGGTGGGTGCGTTGCGCCTTCAGTCGGTGGTGGTGGCCGGCGTCGCGGTGTCCGCCAGTGCCATCGTCAACCCCGTCACCGGAGGCAGGAACCGGTGGCTCCGCAACCTCACGCGAATCTTTCTCCCGGTGGGGGCGGCACTGGCGGGCGCGTATGTGTTCCGGTCACAGCTCTTCGCCATCGCCGGGCCGGGGGTGCAGCGGTACCTCGGCCTGGACCGGATCGACGTCTTCTATGCCACGCGAGGCATGGCGCTGCGGACCACGGGTGGCGCTGTCGAGAGCTCCTTTCTGTCCTTCCCCACGCAGCTCGTGGCATCCGTGTTCCTTCCATTACCCCTGGTGGTGGATACGGGTTCGACGTGGATCGCCACGGAACAGGCGATGCTGGCCGGAAACATCATCTGGTTGTGGCTTCTTTATCACGCCCTGCATGGAACGGTGAAGGCGGATGCCGGTGACTGGCGGAACTGGCTCCCGGTCGCGGTGGTGATCGTCGGTACCGTCGTTGGCATCGCCGTGCGGGGGTACGGACTCATCTATCGGCACAAAGTTCAGATGTATCCCTTCGTCATCGCGCTGGCGGCGCTCAGCCTCGTTCGCACGGAGGAGGGCGTGTGGAAAGACCGGCGCGTACCGAAGCTTCTCTGGGCCTGGGGGCTGGCGGGTGCCATCGTCCTCTACAACGTCCTTCGCCTCCGGCTGGCCACGGGGTGAGCCGATGCGGCTGACGCTCTTCTACGCGGCGCGCTTCTATCGCCGTGGGAGCCACGTCCTCGTCCAGCCCGCCTACGGCACGTACGTGGAGGCGCTCGCGCGCCGGGTCGACGAACTCGTCCTGTGCGGGCCCGTGGCGGAACGGGAGGTGCCGGGTTCCGGATATCCGCTGCGGGAACCGAACATCCGGGTGGTGGCCCTCCCGTACTATCAGCGGGACGTGGAGGCGGTGCGCACCCTGCCTCGTGCCTTGGCGGGGATCGACGAGGCGCTGCGAGGCGCAGACCTCGCCTCCGTCATGCTGCCGCTGGGGATCATGGGCCCGCTGACGTACGCGCGTGCCCGTCGGCAGGGCGTCCCCGTCTTCCTGCACGTGGTGGGCGACCTCCGCACGCAGTGGAGTCCGCGGGACTACCCGATGCCCGTCAGGCCCCTTCTCCGGGGTGCCCTGGAGGCCCTGGAGCGGGTGCAGCAACGGATGATCGACGAGACCGTCACGTTCGCGCAGGGGGAGGCGCTGCGCAGGAAGCACGAGGGGGGACGCTTCCCCGTGGTGGAGGCGATGGAGACGACGCTCACCGATGCGGATCTGCGTACCGGAGGGCGCAGGCGGCCCCAGGGGCCGCCGCGGCTCCTCTACGCCGGGAACCTCATTCGCCCCAAGGGCGTCCACGTGCTCCTGGAGGCGCTGGCGGCCCTGGACGCGCGTGGCGTCCACGCGACGCTCGACATCCTCGGTACCGGTCCGTTCCAGGGGGCGCTGGAGGCTCTGACGCACCGGCTGGGGCTCGGCGACACCGTGCGCTTCCGGGGATTCCAGGACCTTGAGGGGGTGAAGGCGTTCATGGACGACGCCACGCTCTTCGTTTTCCCCTCGTTCGGCGAGGGGATGCCCCGCGTGATTCTGGAAGCGATGGCGAGGGGACTGCCGGTGGTTTCCACTGCGGTGGGGGGAATTCCCGGCGTGATCCGGCATGGCCGGAACGGGTGGTTGGTCTCGCCGGGGTCCGCGGTGGAGCTGGCAGACGCCATCGAATGCGTGCTGGCGGACCGGACCCTCTGGGAGCGGCTCTCCCGGGCCGGTGTGGAGACGGCCGCGGAGCATACCATGGAGCGGCACGCCGACCGCATCGTCGATACGCTCCGCGCGTACGCACTCTGGGCGGGAGACTGAGCCGTGTCCGCGGTGGGCGTCGGGATCGCGGTGACGTGCGTGGCGGTGCTCGTCTGGACCTGGGTGGGGTACCCCGCGGCAGTCCGTTGGGCCGCCGGGAGGATGAGCGTGGCGGATCAGGGCACGCCCCACCCGGGCCCGCACCTTCCCGGTGTGAGCGTCGTGCTGCCCGTGCACAACGGTGCACATGCCCTCGGTGCCAAACTGGACGGCCTCGTGGAGGCGGGAAGGGCGTGGACCGACGCGGCGCGCCCCTTCGAGATCATCGTGGTCCTGGATGGTTGCACCGATTCCTCCGAAGACGCGGCACGCTCGGCGTCGCGCAGACATGCGGTCATCCGGGTTGTGACGCTGCCCCGGCGGGCGGGCAAGTCCCGGGCGCAGAATGAGGCCATCGCCCACGCCCGGGGAGACGTGGTGGTGCTGACGGATCTGGACACCTCCTTCAGCGGGGAAGACCTGGCCAGGCTGGTGCGGCCGTTCCAGCAGGAGGAGGTGGGGTACGCCACCGGCGATCTCCGCTGGAGAGACGCGGACTCCCCTCTCCAGCGCTCCGGCTCCGCCTACGCGGGGTGGGAGCGACGACTCTGGGCGCACGAGTCCGCACTCGGGATCCTGCACGTGGCCACGGGTGCCTTCATGGCCGTGCGCCGCCGCCTCTTCGTGCCCCTGGAGCCCGATGTGGGGGACGACGCCATGGTTCCGCTGGATGTGATCGCGCAGGGTTACCGGGGCTGCTTCGTTCCGGAGGCACGGGCGTGGGACGACCACCACGCAGACCTCCCGGCGGAGTTCCGCGCACGGGTCCGCATGACCGCCCGGAGTCTGCGCGCCACGCTGCGGGGGATGCGCCGGGGCCGACTCTGGCGCCGGCCTGTGCTCCTGGGGGCGGTGGTATCCCACCGCCTCCTGCGGTGGACCACACCGGTGTGGCTTCTCGGGTCCGCGGTGGGAGTGGGTGCCGGTGTGTGGCCCCTGGCGCCGCGGTTGTGGTTGGGCGCCGCGGTTGCCGCTGCCACCGCCTCGCTCCTCCCGCCGCTCAGGCATGTGGCGCTGACGGCGGTCGTGGTGAACGCCGCCTTTCTGGCAGGCTGCGTCGGGGCGTTCACCGGTGTGGCCTCGGGACCGTATCGCACCGCGGGTGGTCGCCCCGGCCCGCGCAATCGTGACCAATCCGTGTAGATTACCCCGTTCTGCTGCGGAATCGTGCGCGGCTGCGTTCATTTCCATCGAGGCTCGGATGCGATCCACATTTCTGCCTTTTGCACCGCCGTTCCTGAGGGACGAGGAAGTGGAGGCGGTGACCGAAGTGCTGCGCTCCGGCTGGCTTTCGCGGGGGCCGCGGACGCAGGAGTTCGAGCGCGCCTTCGCCGAGCACGTCGGCTCGCCTGCGGCGCTGGGTTTGAACTCCTGCACCGCCGGTTTGCACCTCTCTCTGGTGGTCCTGGGCATCGGGCCCGGCGATGAAGTGATCTGTCCCACCATGACCTTCGCAGCCACGGTCAACGTGGTGGAGCACGTGGGCGCCACGCCGGTCCTCGTGGATGTGTGTCCGGACACGCTCTGCATCGACCCGGAGGCGGTGGAGGCCGCCATCACACCGCGGACCCGGGCGGTGATGGTCGTGCATTACGGCGGGCATCCCGCCGACATGGGCGCATTGCAGGACATCGGCCGCCGCCACGGAGTGCAGATCGTGGAGGACGCCGCCCACGCCTTTCCCGCAAAGGTGGGCGGCGAAATGGTGGGCGCGTCCGGGCGGCCGACCTCCTTCAGCTTCTACGCCACCAAGAACCTGACCACCGGCGAGGGGGGGATGCTCACCGGGGATGCCGAGACCATCGAGCGTGCGCGGGCGCTCTCGCTCCATGGGATCGTGGGCGACGCGTGGGACCGGCACTCGGACAACGGGCGCTGGTCCTACAGGGTCGCCGCGCCCGGCTTCAAGTACAACATGACGGACGTCCAGGCGGCGCTGGGACTCGTGCAACTGGGGCGCCTGGACGAGATGCAGCGCCGCAGGCGCGAAGTGGCGCGCTTCTACCGGGAGCATCTGGGTGACGAGCCGGCGGTATTGCTCCCGGTGGAGAAGGAGGGCGTCGAGTCTTCGTGGCATCTCTTCCCCATCCGGCTCACCGACGTGGCGCGGGAACGGTGCCCGCCGCCTCCGGACGCGCATCGTACCCCCGACCTGGGACCGATGGGCGCGGTGCGGGACCGCTTCATCGACGAGCTGCGCCGCCGGAACATCGGGACGTCGGTGCACTACATTCCGGTGCACCTCCATCCGTATTACCGCGAGCGCTACGCTCTGGAGCCGGGGATGTTTCCCGTGGCGCAGGACGCCTTCCAGCGGTTGGTGAGTCTGCCCATCCATCCCGGTCTCACCGACGAAGATCTGCACGATGTGGTGGAAGCGGTGCGCGGCGCGCTCCGTCCCTGATGTCGTGACCCGCGGTTGGATGGCGCGGTGAGTGGGCGTGGGCTCCCCCGATGGGCGGAGGTGATCATCGCCGGCACGGCCGTGGTGGTGTGCGCACCCCTCATGGCCGGGGTGGCTCTGGCGATCCTGGTGGCCGACGGGCGACCCGTGCTCTTCGCGCAGACCCGGGTGGGGCGAGGCGGCGAGCCGTTCCGACTCTGGAAGTTCCGCACGATGCGGACCGGCGGTGACGGCGGTGCGGGCATCACGGTGGCGGGGGATCCGCGGATCACCCCCATCGGGAAGGCGCTACGGCGCTGGAAGCTGGATGAGCTCCCGCAGCTCTTCAACGTGCTGGACGGCTCCATGAGCCTCGTGGGCCCCAGGCCGGAGCTGCCCGAGTACGTCGCGCTTTACACCGACGAGCAGCGCCGCGTCCTGCGCTACCGGCCAGGGCTCACCGATCCCGCCACGTTGGCGTTCCGCCACGAGGAAGCGCTCCTGGCGGAGCAGGAGGATCCGGAGGCGTACTACCGCTCGGAACTCATCCCCCGGAAGCTGGCCATGAACCTCGAGTACGGTGCGCGGCGCACCCCCGCGTCCGATCTGGCGCTCCTCTGGAGGACCGCGCGTTCCATCTTCCGACCGGACCCGCGCCGCCCATGAGGTCGTGGCGCGAACGCGAGGAGGCCCGCATCCGCGAGGCGTATGCCCGGCGTGATCGTGCGGGGACGGCGGCCCTCTGGGAGGAGCGACGCCCGGAGGTGGCCATGTGGACGCACAGACGGGAGGTGCTGGCGGGAGCGCTGCTCCGTGCACACTTCGGGGGACGCGTCGCAGGCGGGGGGGCGCTTCCGGTTCGGTGCGCATGTCTCGACGTGGGATGCGGCCGGGGCGCCTGGCTCGCCACCCTGGCGCGGTGGGGGTGTCCGCCGGGCCGGCTCCACGGGGTGGACCTGCTTCCGGACCGCGTCGAGGCTGCGCGCAGGCGCGTTCCCGGCGCGGACGTGCGGGTGGCGAGCGGATGGGCGCTTCCCTTCGAGGACGACTCCATGGATCTGGTGAGCGCGTTCACGGTGTTCTCGTCCATCCTGGACGGGGACGCGCGTCTCGCGCTGGCTCGCGAGATGGTCCGGGTACTCCGGCCGGGCGGCGCCGTCCTGGTCTATGACTTCCGGGTGAGCCATCCAAGGAATCCCGACACGGTGGGGATCGGCACGCGGGAACTCCGACGGCTCTTCCCCGGTGCCGGCATCCGCACGCGCTCCCTGACGCTGGCGCCGCCGGTGGCGCGATGGCTCGGACGGGTTGCCCCCGGCGTAGCGCACCTCC
>WGEM01000579.1 GCA_015492755.1 Gemmatimonadota bacterium
CTACGGGAGGTTCGGGGCGGTGCAGCAGCACATCGGCATGTAGGCATCCAGGATCCGGCGTGCGTCCCGGAAGGCCCGGCCCGCGGGTCCCCGGGGAAGCGACCTCCGGCCACGAATCCGTTCCACACGGGAGTAACTGAGATGGGAACCACGACGAAGACCCTCCTGACGGCCGTCACGGCGCTGGCGCTGGCCGCGGCCGTCCACCCCTCCGCCATCATCCGGAGCTCCACCTCGACGGCGGCTGCGGGAAGCACCATCCCCGTGGAAGGCGAGGAGTTCTCCCAGGACGACATGACGACCCTGGTCCTCCGCGGCGCCCTCGCCGAGTACGAGCTGGTGGACGTCGATACGGACGAGAACGGCAGCTTCCGGATCGAGTTGGCGATCCCGGCGGAGGTCCGGCCGGGGCAGTACCGCCTGGTGGCGCTGGCCCCGGACGGGGACGTGTCCGCCAGCTTCGACCTGACGGTGACCGCCGCCATGGCCATGGGGTCGGGGACGCATGAAGACGGTGAGGAGGACGGCCACGACGACATGGGCGGGATGACCGCCGCCCGGGCCGACGACATGCCCATCGAGCGCTCCACCTCGGGGATCGGGTGGGGCATCATCGGTCTCCTCATCGGCCTCGCCGGCGGCGGCGGGGCGGCCCTGCTCACCCGCTCCTGAGAGGTGGCTCTCATGAAGAAGAACTCCCGGCGTCTCCCCACCATCCTGGCCGTGGTCACCGCGGGGGCGCTGACCCTCATCGCCGCGGTCACCGAAGCGCCGGTGCGCCACGAGCGCAAGGAAGTGGCCGGCCTGGCCGTGGTGTTCGGCGCAGAGCCCGAGCCGGCCGTCACCGGCGAGATGCAGTCGCTGGTCTGGCGTGTGAGCTCGCTGGAGGACAAGGAGCCGTACAAGGAGCTCCGCAACGCCCGCGTGGTCATCCGCTTCAACGGCGAGGAGTACGGCCCCTACGTGGTGCGGGGCTCGCGCCGCGATCCAGGCTTCTACAGCACGAAGCACATCTTCACCGCCGACGGCGAGTACGAGTCGGTTCTGAGCTTCCGGAAGGGGGATGACGAGGAGGTCCATACCGTGGACTTCTCCTTCCGGATCGGAGACCGGCGGGATCTGGAGCTGCCGCCGCGCAAGCGGGGAGGGAACTGAGCGCCGCCACCACCGACTCCCAGCACGGAAGGCCCTGTCCGGTGACACCACCCGGGCGGGGCCTTCCGTCAGGACACCCTCAGGAATAGGGCATGGGGGGTACCTTCCCCAGGAGACGCGCGTAGACCGCCAGTGAGCCCCGGTGGTGGGCCGTGTGGTCGGTGATTCCCGACACGATGGCCGCCCGGGGTGCGCCCTCCATGATGCGCGGGTCGGGGATGGGCGCGAACAGCTCCTCCTCGGAGGCTCCGCCCACCACGCGGATGGCGTTCTCGAAGGCCCGGTCGAGCCAGGCGGTGGCTTCCTCCAGAGAGGTGACCGCTCTGGCCCTGGCGATGAGCCCGTCGAAGTCCATGTCCCACCCCTCGCCGAAGGCCCCCTCGACGAACCAGTCCACCGAATCGGCGGTGTGGGCCACGTGCCCGGCCACCGTGTACATCTCGGGGTGGGGGGCGAAACCGGCATCTTCCGGCCCGAAGACCGAGAGGGTGGTCCTGAAGAACCGGCGGGTAGATTCGAGCTCCTGGACCAGACCTTCGGTGGCGGACATGGCGGCCTCCTCTGTTTCGGGATTTATTCGGTATCTTGGCGTCCGGAGGGGGCTGTGTCAACGCCCGGGGAGCGCCCCCTCCGGGAGGCGGCCTCCATCCCGTAGGCGGAGCGGAACGCCGGCCCGTACCGTCCGGGGACCCGGCGCGCTTGTGCGTCACGGGGCCATCCACCTTTCTTAGGGGTGTCAAGCCCACGCCAACGCCAGGAGAGGTCATGGGCGTACGGCTGAGGACCGTGCTCTTCCCGCGCCGGCGCTCCGGCGGCGCCGCCCCGCCCCTCCGCCCCGGCGCCGCACTCCTCCTGCTGGCGATGGCCGCCGCCGGATGCTGGGACCGTGCCGACCCGGACACCACCGTGCGCCTCCGCTCCGGCCCGGTGGTGCCGTCGTCCGGCGGGACACCCGTAGACGGGAGTGCGCCGCCCCCCATCCGCTTCGTCTACGCCTCTGTGCTCTCCCCGGAACGGAGTACGCTCACCTACGCCCGGCTCGGCGCCTATCTGTCGCAGAGGCTGGGCCGGCCCGTGGAGATCGTGCGGCGGCGCACCTACGCGGAGCTCAACGAGCTTCTCCAGAGCGGGAAGGCCGAAGCCGGCCTCGTGTGCACCGGAGCCTTCGCCGCCGCCGGCGGCGGCCGAGGGCTGGTGGCTCTGGCCATCCCGGTCATCCGCGGTAGCACGACCTACCGGTCGTACGTGATCGCCCGGAGAGACTCGGGCCTCGAATCGTTCGACGATCTCCGCGGCCGCGTCTTCGCCTTCTCCGACCCGCTGTCGAACACGGGATACCGCTACGTGGCGGCGCGTCTCCGGGACGCCGGCACCGATCCCGACGCGTTCTTCTCGCGGTTCCTCTTCACCTTCAGCCACGACAACTCCATCGAGGCGGTGCTCGACGGCATCGCCGACGCGGCGTCGGTGGACAGCCTGGTCTGGGACGAGCTCATCCAGCGCGACCCCACGCTCGAACGGGATCTCGTCATCGTCGACCGCTCCGAACCCTTCCCCATCAACCCGGTGGCTGCCGGGACCGGAGCCCGTTGAATGTTCGGTCGCCTGCGCAACAAGATCATCTTCTCCTTCTGCGTGCTCATGGTGGGGGGCGGCGCCCTGTCCACCACGCTGGTGAGCAGAACCATGTCGCGTACGCTGGGCGCCGCCGTCGACCGGAGCGGCTCGACCCTCGCCGAGGTCCTGGCGGATCAGCTCACGGAGCCTCTCGCCTACCGGGACCGCCTCACGACCCACCGCGTCCTGACGGGAGCACGGGAGTCCAACGCCGACCTGGTCTATGCGTTCGTCGTCGGCCCCGACGGCACGATCATCGACCATTCCTTTCCCGTGGATCGCTTCCCCGCGGACCTGCTGCCGCTGGCCCGCACGACGGGACCCCGGACGGTCCAGACGGAGGACGGCACGCTCCGGCACCTCACCTTCCCCATCGCCCGGGGCGTGCTCGGAACCCTCCATGTGGGCGTGTCCATGACATGGGTCGACGCCGCCACCGCCGACGCCGTGAGCAACGTGCTGGTGACCACCCTCATCGCCATGGGCGCCGGGATCCTCGGGATCCTGCTCCTGGCGCACCTCATCACGCGCCCCGTCCTGGCCCTGCGCGACGCCGCCGACCGGCTGGGCCGGGGGGACATCGGAGCCGAAGCTCCGGTGATGGGCTCCGACGAGCTGGCCGACCTGGCGCGAACCTTCAACCGCATGGCCGCCCAGATCCGGGAGCGCATCGCCGAGAGCGAAGCCCTCCGCGCCTACGTGGAACGCGTGCTGGACCAGATGGAGTCGGGGATCATGGTGGTATCGGGGTCCCGCCGGGTGGAATACGCCAACCGCACCGCCGTGCGCCGTCACGGGCCGCTGGAAGATGTGTCCTGCTTCGAGGTGATGGCCGGGGAGCGACCGTGCGACCACTGCCCGGTGCCGGAGGTTCTCGACACCGGCCAGGTGCTGCACCGGACGTATCGAGCGGCTTCCGGACGAACGTACGAGCTGAAATGGGTGCCCATCATCGGGAGGAACGGCCAGCCCGCCGTGGTGGAGCGCGCCCTGGACGTGACGGAGCGCCTCGAGGTCCGGGAGCGCCTCGAGCGGGCCCAACGCCTGGCGGTGGCAGGCGAGATCTCGGCGGGCATCGTGCACGCCGTGAACAACCCCCTGGATGGTGTGCGGCGGGCCCTGGATCTGGCTGCCGACCGGCCGGAGGACCCGGAGCGCGTCCAGCGCATGCTGGGGCTGGCGAAGGAAGGTACGGATCGCATCGCGGGGATCACCCGGACGCTCCTCAGCTTCGCACGGGGAGACGAGGCCCAGGACCCCGTGCCGGTGGCCGTCGACGCCCTCGCGGAAGCGGCGGTGAGTCTGTCCCGGCTGAAGGCCGACGCCCGGCAGGTCACCATCGAGACGGATCTCGAGCCCGACCTCCCCGAGGTCTGGATGGATCCCCAGGGCATGGAGGAGGTGCTGGTGAACCTCGTGCTGAACGCCGTGGACGCATGCCCCGACGGCGGGAAGGTACGCGTCTCGGCCCACACGCGGGACGAGACTCTGGAGATCTCGGTGCAGGACTCCGGCCCCGGGATCCCGGTGGAGGCGGCCCAGGCCGTGTTCGAGCCCTTCTTCACCACCAAGGATACGGCGCACGGCACGGGACTCGGCCTGCCCGTGGCGCGACGCGTCGTGGAAGCCCACGGAGGGGAGCTCGTCCTGGAGGAGGCGGAGCTCGGGGGTGCCCGGTTCGTCGCCCGCATCCCGCTCCGCCCCGCCCCGCAGAGCCTGGAGGGAACCCTTGGCTGACCGGATCCTCATCGTCGACGACGAGCGGTTGACCCGCGAGACCCTCAAGGAGCGCCTGCGGGACGAGGGCTTCGAAGCGCTGGCCTGCGCCGGGCCGTACGAGGCCCTGGAGACGATGGCCGAGCTTCCCGCCGACGTCGTGGTGACGGACCTCCGCATGCCCTCCATGGACGGCGCCGAGCTCCACCGGCGCATCAGGGAGCAGCACCCGGACACGGCCGTCATCTTCATGACGGCCTTCGGCACCGTGGCGTCGGCGGTGGAGGCGATGCGGCAGGGCGCCGAGGACTATCTGACCAAGCCTCTGAACACCGACGAGCTCGTGATCCGGATCCGCCGTATCCTGCAGCGCCGGCGCGACCGCGAGGAGATCCGGCGCCTCCGGGCGGAGGCCGCCCACAGGCACGAGTTCGGGGACCTGGTCTACCGGTCCCCGGCCATGGAGGAGGTGGTGCGGTGCGCTCTCGCCGTGGCGGACACCGACGTGACGGTGCTGGTGGAAGGACCCACGGGAACGGGCAAGGAGGTGCTGTGCCGCGCCATCCACGCCCACAGCCTCCGGGCCGCGGGGCCCTTCGTTGCGGTCAACTGCGCGGGGCTCAACCCGAACCTCGTGGAGAGCGAGCTCTTCGGCCACGAGCCCGGGGCCTTCACCGGAGCCACCCGACTGCGCAAGGGCCGACTCGAGATCGCCCACGGGGGGACGCTCCTCATCGACGAGGTCGATGACCTCAGC
>WGEM01000580.1 GCA_015492755.1 Gemmatimonadota bacterium
CACGCACCCCACCGACCCCGACATCGTCTATGTGGGCGTCATGGGTCCGGCGTGGTCGGACGGCCAGGAGCGGGGCCTGTACCGCACCCGGGACGGAGGGCGGACGTGGGACCGCATCCTCTGGGAGAATCCACGCACCGGCATCGCCGACGTGGTGATGGACCCCACGAACCCCGACAAGCTCATCGCTGCCATGTGGGAGTACCGCCGGGAACCGTGGTTCCTCACCTCCGGCGGGTCCGGCTCGGGGCTCTTCATCACCTACGACGGCGGAAACACCTGGCGGCGCCTGGGACCCGAAGATGGGCTCCCCTCCGGTGAACTGGGCCGCATCGGGGTGGCCATCGCCCCCTCGAACCCCGACGTGGTCTATGCCCTCGTGGAGGCGTCGCGCTCGGCGCTCCTGCGCTCCGACGACGGGGGCGAGCACTGGCGCACCATCTCCAACGCGCCGGGCGTGAACCCCAGGCCGTTCTACTACGCCGACCTTCGCGTGGACCCCCTCAACGAGAACCGCATCTACCGGCTCCACTCCCAGGCGCAGGTGAGTGAGGACCAGGGGCGCACCTGGCGGACGGTGGTGCCCAGCCAGATCGTGCACGGCGACGTCCACGAACTCTGGATCGACCCCGCCGACTCGCGTCGCATGATCATCGGCAACGACGGAGGCATCGCCTTCACCTACGACCGGGGTCGGCACTGGCGCTTCGTGGAGAACCTGCCGCTGGCTCAGTTCTACCACATCGACGTGGACGACGCGTTTCCGTTCAACGTGTACGGCGGGCTGCAGGACAACGGTTCGTGGTACGGCCCCAGCACCGTCTGGGAGAACAAGGGGATCCTCAACGCCCACTGGCGCCGCGTGGGCGGCGGCGACGGCTTCACCGTGATGCCGGACCGGTCCGATCCCCACCGATACGGATACTCCATGTCGCAGGGAGGAAACCTCCAGCACTTCGACAAGCTCACCGGTGCGCGTCGCAGCATCCGACCCGTTCACCCGGAGGGGGTGGAACTCCGCTTCAACTGGAACGCGGGGCTCGCCGACGACCCGCTGGAGCCCGGCACGATCTATCTGGGGAGCCAGTTCGTGCACCGGAGCCGCGACCAGGGGCGCACCTGGGAGATCATCTCGCCGGACCTCACCACCAACGACCCCGCCAAGCAGCGGGCGTACGAGAGCGGCGGGCTCACCGTGGACGCCTCCGGCGCCGAGATGCACACCACCATCCTCTCCATCGCCCCCAGCCCGCTGGAGCGGGGCGTCATCTGGGTGGGCACCGATGACGGCAACGTTCAGCTCACCCGCGACGACGGCGCCACCTGGACCAACGTGCGCCACCGTGTCCCGGATCTCCCACCGGGCATCTGGATCCCCGACGTGCAGCCCTCGCGCCACGAGCCGGGTCGCGCCTACCTGGTGGCGGAAGATCACCGGCGGGGAGACTGGACGCCGCGGGTCTGGGTGACGGAAGATTACGGCGAGAGCTGGCGGTCGCTGGCCACCCCCGACATCGACGGCTTCGTGCACGCCATCGAGGAGGACCCCGCGGAGCCCCGCCTCCTCTTCCTGGGGACGGAGTTCGGGCTGTACGTGAGTCTGGACGGTGGAAGTTCCTGGGAACTCTATACTTCTGGCGTCCCGCGCGTACCCATCCGCGACCTGAAGGTGCACCCGCGCGACGGAGATCTGGTGCTGGGCACGCACGGCCGTGCCGTCCTGATCCTCGATGACATCCGGCCCCTCCGTGAGCTTGCGGCGGATCCCACCATCCGCACCGCCGCGGTGCACGCCTTCGAACCGCCGCCGGCCTACGAGGTACCGGTGGCGGAGGCCATCGGCTACCGGTCCACCGGGCACGCGATGCAGCAGGGCGAGACGCGGCCGGTGGGCGCGCTCCTGACCTTCTGGGCGGCGGAGCCCGGCACCGCCCGGGTCCGGATCACGGACGCCGAGGGCCAACCCGTCTTCGGCCGAAGCATCCGGGCCGTCACCGGCGCCAATCGCTGGGTGTGGAACCTCCGCCCCGGAGGCGACGCCGATCCGGCGCGCTATCCCAGACAGATGCAGGTGATGCCCGGTACGTACACGGTGGAGGTGGAGCTGGACGACGTCACCTCCGCCACCGTGTTGGAGGTCCGGCCCGACCCGAGGGATCCGCCGGAGATGGCCGACCTGGTGGCGATGCGGGACGCGCTGGTGGAGGTGAACCGGTCCGTCGCAGCGGTGGACAGCGCCCGCACCCGCCTCCGGGAGACGCTGGACCGCGTGGACCTCGTGCTCCGCACGCTCCCCGATACCGCCGACGAGTTGCGCGCCGAAGGGAGGGGGATCCGGGAGGCGCTCCAGGCCCTCCTGGAGCGGCACTTCACCGGACCGGAGTGTCAGGGGCTGTGCGGCCGGCGGGTCACCGCCTCCGCCGTGACCGCGCCGGTGGCCCGCATCCTGGGGGAGCGCGGGCCGCCCTCCGCCAACACCCGCGTCATGATGCGCCAGGCCGCGGAGGCGGCAGAGCTCATCACCGGCGAGGTGGTGCAGCTCATGGAGGGGCGGGTGGCGGCGTACCGGGAGGCGCTCCGGGCGGCGGGCTACACGCCGCTGGGAGGCGGACGATGAGGGCGGCCGCCGGGGTGCTGGTGGCGCTCCTCGCCACCGCGCCTGCGCCGCCGGTGCACGGGCAGGAGGCGCCGCTTCGCATCTTCATCTCCGTGGACATGGAGGGGATCGGGGGGATCGGCACCGGTGCCATGACCTCCGCCGGCGGAAAGGACTACGCGCTGGGCCGCGAACTCATGACCGCGGAGGTGAACGCGGTGGTGGAGACGATCCTCGTGGAGGCGCCCGAGGCGGAGATCCTCGTGAACGACTCCCACGGCGACCATCAGAACCTGCTCCACACGCGGCTGGATCCGAGGGTGACGTACATCCAGGGCTCCATCAAGCCGCTGGGGATGGTGCAGGGCCTCGACGGCGCCTTCGACGGGGTGATCTTCCTGGGCTACCACGCCCGCGCGGGCGATCCGGACGGGTTCCTGGCCCACACCGGAAGCGGTTCGGTGAAGGGGCTCTGGCTCAACGGGATCGAGGTGGGGG
>WGEM01000581.1 GCA_015492755.1 Gemmatimonadota bacterium
GTACACCCCGCCCTCCTCCCCCGCCGGCTGGTCGCCGCCGGGCCGCACGGTGGGCTCGGGGGATCCGCGGCGGGCGCTCATCCGAACAACCGGTGCGCGAAGGCTTCGAGGTCACCCGCCTGCTCCTGGACCGATTCGCGGTACGTGGCGGGATCCCAGAGCTCCACCCGATCGATGTTTCCGCTGAGGAGCACGCTGCCGGAGAGGTTCGCCGCGGCCTGGAGGTTGGCGGGGATGAGAATGCGCCCCTGCTTGTCGGGGCTCACCTCCACCGCGTTGGCCACCATGAGCCGCACCTGGTTCCAGGCCCGTGGATCCGTTCTCCGGTATTCCAGCAAACGCTGCTGGATGGTCTCCCACTTCGACTCGGGAAAGAGCGTCAGGTACGGCTTCTCCCACTGGAGCAGGACGAACCGGTCCGAGTCCGCCTCACGGCGGAAGGCGGACGGGAGGCTGACACGCCCCTTGTCGTCCATCTGATGCTCGTACTGCCCGACGAATCCGGTCACCGAGGGCGCTGGGTGGTGAGAAGTGGGATGAAGTGGGATATGATGGTGGCATAATACGGGTCGGTGGAGGACGGCGTCAAGAGTCTTTTTTTGGGAAAAATTAGGACCCCAGGGGCAGGCGGAGGGGCCCGTTCGTCAAGCGATCATGGGAAACCGGTGCCATACCCCCCTGGGCGAAAATCCGAAAAATCCGAACGAAACCCGAAGGTCGCGGAGACGTGCGGTGGGGAGGAGTGGGGGACGACGAACGAGAAAAGGCGCCCCGGGACCGGGGTCCCGGGGCGCCTCGGCGGCGCTCCCCGCGGGAAGCCTGCCGTCAGCGACCGCGCTTGATGATCGCTTCCTGGATCTCGATGTACGCGTTCACGTTGTCGGCGATCTCGGAGAGCGTGAGGTTCACCGTGGAGGGATAGTCCCCCGACTGGTTCAGGAGCTCCAGCGCCCGCTTGAACTTCGGCAGCGTGGCCTTCGCCGTCTCCAGCGTGTTGGGCTGCTGCTCCACCACCGCCTGCTGGAACAGCGCGAAGCCGTGCCAGAAGTTCAGCTGGTTCTTCATCTTCTCGCTGAGATTCGGCAGCTCCTTCGCCGCGGCGAACGCCCGGATGGCCAACGGATAGTTCTTCTTCTGGTAGCCGTTCTGGTAGCCGTACGCGAAGATGAGGCCGGCGGCCTGGTCCGCCCGCTCCGGATTGCCCACCACCGCTTCCTTCAGCACCGCCACCGCGTCTTCGATGCGGCCGGCCTGAATGAGCCAGTTCCCCTGGCGCAGCGCGGCGTTGGGGTGCGAGGGGTTGATCTCCCGCACGCGGTCCAGCGCGGCGATGGCCTCGTCCAGCCGTCCGGCCCGCTGCAAGGCATCGGCGTAGATGGACCAGATGCTGTCTTCCTGCGGGTGCGTCTCCAGGACGCGCTCGGCGAAGCTGATGGCGTTGTCCAGCTCACCCAGCTGGATGTACGCGGCGATGATCTGCCGCAGGTCCTCCACCCGCATCTCGGCGCCCTTGATCTCGAAGACCTTCTCGAACGCCTCGATGGCCTTCCGGTAGAGCTCCTGGGCCTCCGGCGAGAGCGCTCCGGCGTCCTGCCCCGCCACGGCGCTCTCCTCCTCGATCTGAAGCGCCGCGGAAAACGCATAGCGCGCGTATTGCTCCAGGAGGTCGGGGTTCTCCGGATCCACCGCCAGCCCCTCTTCGATGAAGGCCATGGCGCCCCGCGGATCGCCGTTCTTGGCCAGTTCGTAGGCGATGTTCATGCGGATGGCGGCGTTGGCCGGATTCAGGTCGAGGTAACGCTCGTAGTAGGAGCGGGCCTCTTCCTTCCGACCGAGCACCGTCGCCACGTATCCCGCCGTCTGGAGGGCGTCCTCGTGTACCGGGTTCGCGGCAAGCACCTTCTCCAGCTCCTGCAGCGCCTCGTCGTAGCGCTCCATCTCGTAGAGGATGCGCGCGCGGAGGAAACGCACGGAGTTGGCATCCGGGTTGAGGCGGAGCGCCTCGTCGCAGGAGCGGAGCGCGTCCTCCCAGAGCTGGCTCTGATAGTAGTCGGCGCAGATGGCCGCGGCGCGCTCCTGCTGGACGTACTGATCGAACTCGTTGAGGATCTGCTGGGCGGCCTGCTTCTTCTCCTTCTCCGGCACCGTCACCGGGGAGACGGGGAACTCCTCGTTGGTGTCCACGCTGTAGAAGCGCGCATTCACCGTGACGGTCTTGTCGGGGTTCTCCGTGTACTCGGCGCAGAGCACCACCTTGGCGTTGATCTGGGCGGCGAGCTGGCGGGCCTTGATGCAGTCCATCTCATCCATCTTGAGGCCGAACCGCTTCGCCTGGTTCTTGATCTCCTTCTCTTCGATGGCCTCGTGCGTGGGAAGCTGGTCCAGGAGCTTCCGCAGCTCTTTCGACGCGTCCTTCCCGAAGTCGTCATCCGCGCCCTGTAGCGGATAGAAGTACGGGACCAGCACGCGGAACCGCCCCTGGTCCTGCGCCTGCAGCAGACCCGGGGCGACGAGCACCGCCGCCAGGATGAATGTGACCGTCAGCTTGAGCCGTCCTACCATGGCGTGCGCCTCCTCGGGTTTCCCCTTGTGCTCCCGCCGTTCCCGGCGGGACGATCCGGTCCACCGCCGGACCTGTCCGTCCACGTCTCCTACACGGCCGCCACCGAAAAGGTCGTCCCGGACCGTCCCGGTGGCAGCATATAGCCCGACATTTTATGCAAACTTCAAGGGGCCGGTCAACCGTCGGGCCGGGGCCCTCGTCCTTCATACCGCCGACGCCGCCACGCCTTACACCGTGAACCCCTCGCACCTCCCGCGAGGTTCCGCCCCGGTTCGGCCACGAGCCTCCCTCAGTCTCCCTGGTCTGCCTCGCCCTCCAGGGGTCCGTCGAAGTCCAGGAGCCGCGCACGGATGGTCTCGTCGAGGCGGACGGAACGGCCGGATGCATAGTCATACATCACCTGGAGCGTGGAGCCGCTGATGAGCTTCTCGCCGTCCTCCCCCAGCACCAGGTACGTGAGCTCGAAGTGCTTCCGCCCGATCCCGCTGGCCCGCACACCCACCCGCACCGTCTGCGGCCAGAGCACGCGGCGGTGCCACCGGACCCGGGCCTCCGCCAGCACGTAGTTCACCTCGGTGGGCGCCTCGGGACGGACCACCGCGCCCCAGTAGGCCCATCGCGCCTCCTCGAAGTACATGAGAGCCTCCGAGTGGTGCGCGTGCCCGCCCACGTCGATGTCCCGGAAGCGAACCACCACGGGGTGCCAGAAACGGAATCGTGCGTCGGTGGCCATCGTGCGACCCTCCAGGTGGGCGTCATGAGGCGAACGGAGCCGCAGGATTGGAATCTCCCCTGCCCGGGGCGCTAACTTGGAGGATCCGGAC
>WGEM01000582.1 GCA_015492755.1 Gemmatimonadota bacterium
CCGCCGCGCCGTCCGACGGTCCGGGCGGGCCGGCGCGCGACGTGCAGGAGATGCTGGCGGGCGCGTTCGGTCCGTCCGGGTGGGTTCCGGTGGGCGCGGTGCCGCCGGAGAGCCCGTTCTTCCCCTCGGCGGCCACCACCGAGCCGGGGACGTGGCTGGACCCGTCCGCCGTCCTGGGGCCCATCTGGACCACCGACACGGCACGGGTGCGCGCCGAGGCGTCCCAGCGTGGCTTCGCTGTCTCCCAGCTGGTGGGGGCGGACGGATGCGTGTCGTGCCATCCCGATGTGACGGAGCAGTGGGCCGCTTCGGCGCACCGCTTCGCGTCGTTCAACAATCCCTTCTACGAAGCCACGATCCGCGACCTCCGGGAGCGCGCCGACGCGCCGCACCCCTGGGTGGCGCGCCACATCGCCGCCGTGGGCGGACCCACGGACCTGGCCCGCGTGCGGAGTCAGTGGTGCGCCGGCTGCCACGATCCGGCGCTCCTCTTCACCGGCACCATGCGGCAGGACGTGGACCGCGGCAGCGTGGCTGCGCAGGCGGGACTCACCTGCCTGGCGTGCCACGCCATCGACGCCATCCACGACCGCACGGGAAACGGGAATTACAACCTGGCCACGCGGGATCTCGACCCGTATGTCTTCGCCGGTGCCCCGCCGGGGACGTTGAAGAGCGTCCTCCACGACGCGGTGCTGAAGGCACGACCCGCCGCGCACAAAGCGCGCTTCGTCAAGCCGGTCTTCCGCGAGGGCCTCTACTGCGCCACCTGTCACAAGGTGAGCCTCACCGAGCCGGTGAACGGCTATCGCTGGCTCCGGGGCCAGAACGAGTTCGACAACTGGGACGACAGCGGGGTGGCGCACAACGCCTCGCGAACCTTCTACCTCCCGGAGCGGAGGCGCGTCTGCCAGGACTGCCACATGCCGCCCGAGCCCGCGCCGAAGGGCGACCTGGCCGCCGAGGGTGGTACCGTCCGGTCTCACCGATTCCTGGCGGTGAACACGGCGCTCCCGTATCTGCGGGGAGACACGGCCACCCTCAGACGCATCGAGACCTTCCTCCAGGCGGAAAAGCTCCGCGTGGACATCTTCGCCGTACGGGACGCGCGCGCCGACGAGCCCGTCCCGCTCCGGAGCGAGGGCACGGGTGTGCCGGCGGGCGTGCCGGTGACCGTGGACGTCGTGGTCCGCAACCTGGGTGTGGGCCACACCTTCCCGGGGGGAACCAACGACTCCAACGAAGGATGGCTGGAGTTCCGGATCACGGCGGACGACGGCTCCTCACTCGCGGTGAGCGGCGCTCTGGACGAGGAGGGCCGGCTGGACCCCATGGCGCACACCTTCAAGGCGGTGATGGTGGACGCCGAAGGGGAACCCATCCATCGGCGGAACGCGCAGGACATCCGGGCGGTGGTTTACCAGAACGTCATCGGTCCCGGAACGTCGGACCTCGCCCACTATCGCTTCACCCTCCCGCGGGAGCTCCAGGGCCGGAGGCTCACGCTCACCGCGCGTCTGCTCTGGAGGAAGTTCGACCGGGCGTACACCGCGTTCGCCTTCGCGAACAACCCCGAGGGATTCGCCGGGTACGACAGGGTGCCCGACCTGCCGGTGACGGTGATCGCTGCGGATACGGTGCACATCGACGTGGTGGGTGGAGGCGCGCACCCGGGTCCCGCCGGGGAGACGCCGCCGGAAGAGTGGTCGCGCCTCAACGACTACGGCATCGGCCTCCTCCTGGAAGGAGACACCCGCGCCGCCGCGCAGATCTTTGCCGAGCTGGAGCGGCTCCGCCCCGATCTCATGGACGCGCCGCTGAACCTGGCGCGCACCGCGCTGGCGGAGGGCAACCTCGAGGCGGCCTACACGGCGCTGGAGCGCGCCGAGGACCTCCGGCCGGGCGACCCGCGGGCGGCGTGGGTCTGGGCCCGGGTCCTGCAGGAGGACGGGCGTTACCGCGAGGCGGAGGCGGCGTACCGGCGGGTGCTGGAAGACTTTCCCGGCGACCGCGCCGCCTGGCGCGGGCTGGGCCGGACCCGGTATCTCGACGGGCGCTTCTCTAAGGCGCTGGAGGCGCTGGAGCGCGCGCTGGAGATCGACCCGGAGGACCGGGTCGCCCACTACCACCGGATGCTGGCGCTCCGTGCGTTGGGCCGGGAGGAGGAGGCCGCGCGCGCGGAAGCGGCGTACCTCTACTACGGCATCGACGAGTCGGCGCTGGAGCGCACGCTGCGGTACCGGAATCGAGACCCCGGTGCGAACCTCATGGCGCAGCCCATTCCCATCCACCAGCTGGAGATCGTCCAGGTGGAGCGTACTCGATGACGGCACGGACCCGTCGGATCCTCTGTGGCCTCGCCACCGCCCTCCTGACGGGGTGCGGCGAGGCGGAGGCGCCGCCGGACTCCTCCGGCTACACGGCGGCGAACTACACCGGACGGCCCGACGACGAGATCCGGACACGGCTCCGCTTCCGTGACGTGACGGGGTTGGCGGGGATCGACTTCGTGCACGAGAACGGCGCCTTCGGTGAGAAGTGGATGCCGGAGACCATGGGGAGCGGCGCGGCCTTCTTCGACTACGACGGCGACGGAGATCCGGACCTCCTTCTGGTGAACTCCGACTGGTGGCCGGGACACGAGAAGGCGGGGCCGCGACCCACCCAGCGCCTCTACCGGAACCGAGGCGACGGGATCTTCCGCGACGTGACCCGTGAGGCGGGTCTCGACATCTCGCTCTACGGGATGGGGGCGGTGGTGGCGGATTACGACGGCGACGGAGACGAGGACGTGTACCTCACCGCGGTGGGACCCAACCTGCTGCTGCGCAATGACGGCGGCCGCTTCACCGACGTGGCGAGAGAGGTGGGTGTGGCGGGGGAGCCCCCGGGAGGGCCGCCGGCGTGGTCCACCGGGGCCGCCTGGCTGGATTACGACCGCGACGGCTGGCTGGACCTCTTCGTCTGTAACTACGTGCAGTGGACACCGGAAACGGACCTCTTCACCACGCTGGACGGGACCAACAAGGCCTACGCCACGCCGCAGCAGTACCAGGGCGCTTCGTGCCGGCTGTACCGGAGCCGCCAGGGGCGGCGCTTCGACGACGTCACGGAGGAGGCGGGCGTCTTCAATCCGGAGGGCAAGTCACTGGGGGTGGCGGTGACCGACTTCAACGAGGACGGCTGGCCCGACCTGGTGGTGGCCAACGACACGCAGCGTAACTTCCTGTACCGGAACGAGGGAGACGGCACCTTCACCGACGTGGCGGTTCGCGCCGGCGTGGCCTTCGACGAGGCGGGTCGCGCGCGGGCGGGGATGGG
>WGEM01000583.1 GCA_015492755.1 Gemmatimonadota bacterium
AAGATGCGGCGTCCGTCGCGGGAGAACCGACCCTCCTCCCACCCGTCACAGGTTTCCCGCCGCGTCTCGTGGCGGACCCCGTCGGCCCAGAGCACCTCCCGGGCCACCACCGCGCCGTCATCCAGCCGGAGCACCTCCACCGAGGCTCCCTCCGCCGGCCGGACACAGATCGCGCCACCCTCCGGAGCTCCGGGCACCTCCCAGCACCCGATCCAGGGGAGCCATCCCGGCGTGGCCTGCTGTGCGGCCGCCGGCGCCACGCTGGAGAGCGCGAACGCCCCGGCCAGCGCCATCACCGCAGCCTGTGCATGTCTGCTCATGGTTCCTCCTAGAACCGGGCCGAGAGGCCTGCCGTGGCCTGGAAGCCCGAGAGATCCACACGGTCGAATCCGACGAAGTCGCGGTCCAGCTCGCCGCGAGCCCAGCCGTAGCGTCCTTCCAGCGTCACGACGAGCGTGGGGCTGAGCGAGTACTCCACTCCTCCGAAGAGGTGAACCGTAGGGGCGCGGCCGTCGGAGCGAAACGTGTCCTGGAAGATCTCCAGCGTTTCGAAGTCGACGAAGTCGCCCTCCTGGGTGAAGGTGTACCACACCATCCCCCCTCCGGCGCCGACGAACGGGGTCCAGCTCCGGGGGATCCAGGCGAAGCGGCCCACCCTCCGGCCCCGGGGCCAGGGATAGAAGCGCAGATCCACCGTCACGGGCACCCGGAGGAAGGAGGTCTCCTGCACGATGGGGAGGTCGTCCTGGTCCACCCAGTCGCGGAACTCCGAGGAGGCGCGGGAGCGGGCGAAGCTCACGGTGAGCGCAAGGTCCGCGCGCTCGCTGAGCCGGGCGGCGATCTCCCCGCCCACCGAGGCCGCGTCGAAGTCACGCCGGTCCAGGGTGAGCTGCTGGCGGGTGAAGTCGAAGAGGTCCGAGGCAGCCCGGGCCACCTGGTAGCCTCCCCGGACGCCCAGCCGGATCGACGGGCGCTTGAAGAGGAACCCTTCCCCTCCCTGCGCGGCCACCGGCGCCGCAGCCACCACGAGGAGCCCCACCGTCCCCGCCAGGACGGCCAGGGCCGGCGTGCGTCGGAAGGTGGTCATGGCACAGCCTCCTCATCCGGGTCCGGGGCCCGTGCGCCCGGTGCGCGGGCCCCACCACCCCATTCCAGCAAGGAACATACCGCCCCCGGAGCCCGCCGGTTCCGGGGGCGGTGGGGTACGGGTGTGTCCTCGGGAGGACGCGCTGTCCGGTGGGGGAGACACGCCCGGCCAGTGCGGATCCGCCCCGGCCCGTCGGGCTCCGTGCCGGCGGCTCCGTGCCGGCGCGAACGGTCCGAAGACCGCGAGAAGACCGTCAGAAGATGGAGATGTTCACGTACCGTCCGGGGTTCTCCCTGAGATCCTCCACCAGCTCGGCCACACTCACCGCGGCGCGGTTCAGGTTGTCGTAGAGGGCCTCGTCCCGGGCCAGCCGGCCCAGGGTGCCCTCCCCCCGGTCCATCCGCTCCAGGAGGGTCCGCAGCGCCGCGGAGGCCCCGTCCAGGTTCTCTCCCGCGCGGGTCAGAACGGACATGGCGCTATCCGCCCGGGCGATGGCGCGGGCTGCGTCGGGGCCGGCGGCTGCGGCGGACTCCAGCCCCTCCGCGGACCGTGCCACGCTCTCGGTGAGGCTCCGGAGCGTGCTCCGCTGCTCCCGGATCACCGCCGAGAGCTCGCCGAGGAGCGTCTCCAGCTCTCCGGCGCTTCCCTGCACCGACTCCACCGTGCGGGCGTCCAGGAGGTCCTCGATGCGTGAGAGGACGTGGCCCGCCTTCCCGCTGAGCTCCTCCGCGGCCCCCATGAGCCCGGTGCCCCCGTCGGATCCGGGGATGGTGTCCCACTCCTGGTAGAAGGCCTCGCTCCGGTTGGCGGGAAGCACCTCCAGCGTGCGGCCGCCGAAGAGCCCCGCGGCTCCCAGGCGGGTGCGGGATCCCTCGGGGATCCGCCACTCCCCTTCCAGCTCCATCGTGATGGCCACCCGCTCGTCCGGGAGCATCTCGAAGCTGTTGATGCGGCCGATGATGACGCCCCGCATCTGCACGGGGTCACCCCGGCGGACGCCGCCGGCGTCCTCCACCGTGGTCACCAGCATGTACCGGCCCCGCATGGTGGCAGGGTCGGTGAGGAGGAAGAGGACCATGAGGAACGACAGGATGCCCACGAGGACGAAGATCCCCACCCGGACCTCGTTGCCGCCGGTCCCGCGCGGGACGGCGCGGGCCAGCTCTTCCTCGGAGATCCGGGCGCGGCGGCCGTCGGCGTTGGACGTCTTGGAC
>WGEM01000584.1 GCA_015492755.1 Gemmatimonadota bacterium
CGTTCAGACCCACCACGCCGGCCAGCCACTCCGCCGCCTGCTCCACCGCCACCACCCGACCGCCACCTTCCACGAAGTCCCGCACCGCCTGCACGCCGGCGTCGCCGAGCCCGCCGGTGTACTCCGGCGGAAGCGTCCCCGGGGGGAACCCCCGCTCGATGGAGCGCCCGTTCTGGGACTGGAAGATGAGGACGTCGTAGTTCGCCAGCGCGCCGCCGCGAATGTCGGTGTCGTGCAGCGTGTCGTATTTCATCCCGAAGCGATCGAAGACCCACCGCTGCCACCCCTCCGGCATGGGCTCCTGCCAGGACTTGTAGAGCGCCACACGCGGTGCTCCTTCGCCCTGGAGGTGCGGCGGGAGTCGGAAGTCGAAGTCCGGCGCGTCGATGGGCTCGGAAAGCTCCACGTCCAACGCACCGTCGATGGCCACCGCCTCGAAGTCCATCAGATACCCCAGTGTATGCGCCGTGACGTCGTAGGGCCGGAGCGGAGGCCCGCCGGGATACTGTCTCAGATCCGGATACTCCTGGACCTCCAGCATCGTATTCGCAAAGCTTGCGTACGGCTGGCGCATCGGAATCACGTAGCTCCCGGCGGGAAACTCCATCCCGTCCACCGCAAAGGCGTTCTTCGCCTGATGGACTTCGACATCCGCCAGCACCAGCGAGCGCAGCGCATACTTCACGCCCGTCGGGTTGTCCTGCCCCGCCGGAATGATCCACGCGTCCGGCCACTCGGGCCACTTCTCCACCGCGCGACGGTTCACCTGCCAGAAGTTCTCCAGCCAGAACCGACGGTTCTTGGCGGCATTGGTCAGGAGCGCCATGGCGCCCGAGAACTGATACTCCACGATGTCGGGCAGGCCCCAGCGGCCGCCGGGCCAGGGATCCGGAAAGTTCCAGGAACGCTTGCTCGCATCAAAGCCGCGGCCAGGACCGAGGCGCTCCGGAAGAATCTCGATGGGCGAAGCCAGACGCGCCGAAGCGGTCTCCGACAGGATACGCGCACCGCCATGGTAGTGCATGTACGCCCGGGCGGGCGTGAAGGCGTCGTACTGAGCGTTGACGACGATCCCCTCCTTGCCCTGCGACGCCAGCTCGGCGGCCATGTAGGTGCCCATCTGGTTCACCGCGGTGGTGAGCGCCGGATCCACGTTGGGCTCCCAGGGGTCGATGTACGGGGGGAAGAAGATGCGGGCGCCGCCCGAGCCCATCTGGTGGATGTCGTGCACCACGTGAGGATGCCACCGGTTCTGGGCCGCCACCGTGAGTACGGTCTCGTTCTGCGTGAAGGCGTACCAGTCGCGGTTGTTGTCGTGGCCCGTATAGAAGTGGTAGAGCCATGGGAGCGGCGCGGCTTCGTACTCGGTACCCACGAATCGGTTGTACCAGTCCACCACCCACTGGAGACCGTCGGGGTTCAGAGAGGGGATTTCCAGGAGGATCACCTCGTCCAGAATCTCCCGCACCTTCGGATCGTCGGACGACGCCAGCTCGTAGGCGAGCTTCGCCGCCGTCTGTCCGCCCCCGACCTCGGTGGCGTGGATCCCCAGCGTGATCATCACCACCGTCTTACCCGTCTCCAGTAGCCGTTCCAGCTCCTCCGGTCCCGACACCGTCCGGGGATCGGAGAGCTTCATCTGGATGGCATGAAGCTCGTCCAGGCGGGCGTGGTTCTCCGGGCTGGTGATGGTGAGCATGACGAAGGGTCGGCCCATGGTGGTCTCACCCAGGACCTCCATGCTGACGCGCGGACTCGTTTCGGCGAGTTTTTCGTAGTAGGAGGTGAGCTGGTCCCAGTTCGCGAGTTTGCGGTCTTCGCCCAGCTCAAATCCGAAGTGTTCAGGCGGGGTGGGGATGTGCTGCGCCCCGGCGGGAACCGCCAGGGCCACCAGTGCCATCACGGCAAGAAGAGGGCGCCGAACCATCGATACTCCTCGTCGCAGGAGCGGACGCGGACCGGGAAATCCGGACCGAGCGTTGTGCGGGATGCGGTTGGCATACGGTACCCAGGGGGGCGCCGTGCGGCAACGCGCGGCTCGGCTCGGCTTTGCGGTGGCGCTCTGCCTGGCATCGAGTGGCGCCCTGGCCGGCGTTCACGCCCTTCAGAGCGTGCCCGACTCCAGCGCCGGAGGAGCCGCTGAGGTCCCGCCGGACGCGTACGCCGATCCCGGCGTGGAGGCGCTTCTGGCGCGGGCGCGGGGGGCCCGCCACGAGGCGGCCCGGGGCCTCCGGTCCTACGAAGCCACGCTGAGGCAGCGGGTCCATGTGGGCCTCGCCGCCCGCCGCTTCCGCCGCACCCGGAGCCTCTTCCGACATGAGCGGATCGCACGCGTGCGCTGGGAGGCCGGAGGGACGCGCGTCGTGGAGTGGCAGGGCGTGCGCACCGCGATCCCCATCGTGGGCATCGATACCGGCCGCCCGGACGCCGCCCCCGTCTCCGCCGTCGTCACCGACTCCACAGCGCGCATCTCCGCCGGCGAAGAGCTGAGTGCGGACA
>WGEM01000585.1 GCA_015492755.1 Gemmatimonadota bacterium
CACCGTCTCGGGTCCTGCCGCACCGGCACCCGTGCGCCGTCCCTCCACTCGGGCCGACGCGGCGGCGGCGAGGACCGCCTCGCTGAATCTGCTCAACTGCCTTGCGTGCACGATGCCCCTCCTCGACGGGCGGAGTGAACTCGATGCGCCCAGGATTCACCGGACCCGTCAAAGCCACGTCAATACAGGCTCCGGGCATCCGCGCTCCACGCTCCGCCCTCGACGCGGCGTGTGGCGCGGGGTGTCACGAAGGCGAGCATCGTGTATGGTATCCGTGCCGGTGCTCCGGATCCGCACAGGGAGGAATCGCGTGACGCCCCTTACCATCGGACAGCTCGCCCGCGCCGCCGGTGTGGGCGTGGAGACGGTGCGCTTCTACGAACGGCGCGGCCTCCTCCCCGCCCCACCCCGTACCCGGAGCGGGTACCGCCAGTATCCGCCGGAGACGGTGGAGCGGATCCGCTTCATCCGCAGGGCGCAGAGCATCGGATTCACGCTGGAGGAGATCCGGGAGCTCCTGGAGCTGCGGGTGGACGAGGTGGCGGCGTGCGGCGCGGTGGAGGCGAAGGCGCGCGCGAAGCTGGAGCAGGTGCACGCCAAGATGGAGGAGCTCGCCCGTATCGAGGCGGCGCTCCACGCCCTGGTGGAGGCCTGCCGGAAGCGCGAACCCACCGGCGAATGCCCCATCCTGGAGGCGCTGGAACACGACGCCGGCGGCGTGCCACCCGGAGAGGCTTGACTTCCGGAGAGGCATTGGCGATCCTCCCGGCGCGTCGCAGGGAACAGGCGGCGCTTGATGAAGATTGGACGAGGGCGAAGGTCTCGTGCGGCAATCTCGAGATCTCCGCCCTTTTGGTTTGTGGCCGGGCGGCCACACGGCGCGCGGACGTGCCCGCGCAGGTAGCGCAGTCGGGAAGTACGGTTCACGTGGCTCCGACTTGCACCAACACAAGGAGCGCATTGAATGCGTACCAGAGGAACCGTGAAGTGGTTCAACGATCAGAAGGGTTTCGGTTTCATCACCCCCGACGACGGCAGCCGGGACTGCTTCGTGCATCACAGCGCGATCCAGACCGAGGGCTTCCGCACGCTCGCCGAGGGCGCCGCGGTGGAGTTCGACATCGTGGAGGGCCAGAAGGGTCCCGCGGCGGAGAACGTCGTCCCGGTCTGAACGACCTCTGAGGCGGCGCAGGGCGTCGCCTGAGTTCATCGGCCGTCCCGGTTCGTCCGGGGCGGCCGATTCGCTTTCTCTATCCCGGCAGACCTGGTGGGAGACCGCCGCCCAGAACGGATGTGACCACAATCTCCTGGTCCGGAGATACGTCTCCCTCTCCCGCGGGGATCTCCACCTCCACGGTGGCCGTCCCGCCGGCGTACCGGGCCAGTTCCTCCAGCGTCGCGGGCGCGCCGCGCGCCGGGTGGAACACTCCGTCATTCGGGTCGGCGATGCTGAGCACCCCGTCGTGCTCCTGGACGCGGACCACCATGCGTGCGTGTGCTTCGCGCGGCGTGAATCCCTGCTCCCGAATCAGCGACCGCAACCGGCCGAGGGTCACGTCGTGGGCGGGCTCGAACTCCACCGTGAGCAAGCCGTCGTTGAGACTCACGCGGGCCTCGCGCACCCCGGGAAGGTCCGACACGGCTACGCGCACGGCGTAGGCGCATACGCTTCAGTCCATCCCGTAGATGGTCTGATCGACCCGCACGAGCTGCCCGTGCACCGGGACGACCGCCCCGAGGACCACGACACACGCGGCGATCCCCGCCTGAATCACACGCCGCCGAGACGACTGCCCTGCACTGCGTCCCAACACACTGCTTCTCATCGTGCCCTCCAGGTTCAGAACCAGACGCTGAGATTCACCACGAATCGCAACCCGTCGTTTTCGGCTCCGGCGCCGACCCGCTGATAGAGCGGCCACGCCGGCCCGCCGGCGATGCCCCACCAGCCGTAGAGACCCAGGACGGTCACGGCGGCGTACACCTGGCGGAATTCCGTTCCGGCCACCGGAGATCCGTCCACGGAGGCGGCCCCCACCCGCTCGCCCACAATTTCCACGAACGCCCGCCAGTCGGGTGTCGGATCGTACGTCTGAAAACGGGGCGGCCGGTAGCCCACCACGAGACTACCCATGAGGACATCGCCAAGACGCTCCTGCGACGAGGAAGAGGCAGCCGAGCGGCGAGCCGCGCCACCCAACCAGACGTACCACGACCGTGAGGCATGTCCGGTGACCACCGCTCCGAAGAGCGCGGGCGCCGTACCGAACCCCGCGCGGGTCTCATCTGTGGGGATGTCGGCCGCCAGCCACACTGTGGTTTCGCGACGCGTACCCACGTCCACGCCCTTCCGGTGGAACCTCCAGCCCAGCATGACCTCGGCGTCGGCGCCGGCGGGCATCCGGGTGAACGCGCGCGCCGGGAGCGCTCGCTCCGGATTGCGTACCATGACGGGCCATGAGACCGACACCTGCAGGTCTTCGGTGACGCCGTAGGAAAGCATCGGGCGGGACATCACGCCCGACGTTCCACCGGAGCGCCGGAGCATCCAGGCCACGTCCAGCCCCCATCCACCCTTCCCCAGAGTCGGCGTGGAGAGGCCGTAGACCGGTCCGTGCCCCTGCGCCCTCAGCGTGCCCGGGGCGGCGGCCAGCCCAACGAGGGCCAGCGCGGCCCCGAACGCCCCGGAGGCTGCCCTCCGGATCCGGACGCGACGGGTGGGCTTCATGCGGGGTCGATCCAGGCAAGAATCGGCCCGAGCGCGAACGCCACGAAGGCACCGATGCCGTAGATCACCACCGACAGCCACCACACCACCCGGCCGGTGCGGCCGAGCCAGACCGGGCACACACGCCTCGAGGAAACCGCTCCCCCCGCCAGGCGCCATTCGAACCGCGCCGCCACGATGAGGAGCGCTGCGGCCGCGAAGACCCAGACCTTGTGCCGGGACAGGAACACCAGCCACGGGGCTGCGCTCACCACGCTCGCCACCGCTCCACCCATTCCGAGGAGCACCAGCACCGATGGCAGTGCGCAGCACACGAGTGCGCCGCATGCCCCCGCGAGGGCGGTCCACAGGGGACCGCGTCGCGATCCGGCTGTTCCGGTCACGTGCACGTCGGTTCGGAGACTCAATCTTCGCGCAGCACCGGAACTTCGGCGAGGGCCCCCTCTCGGATCAGGCGGACCAACACATTCCAGGCCCGGGGCTCGAGGGTGGCGATGCCCGGAGCCTCTCCGATCTCCACCCGCCCGTCCGGGCGAAACACCACCTCAGGACACGCAGTGCACTCGGGACACAGGGACACGCGACGTTCAGACATGGCATCCTCCTTGGACCATCTACAACCGGCCACGCCGCCCGGCGGACGGCGTCACTGGCCGAGGCGCATCGGGCGCACCTTCCACGACCGCTGACTCTACGATGGCGCACACGTGGGCCCCCGCCGGCGTGAACCCCTCCTCGAGCGCCCGCGCGAGCCCCTCCCTCAGGGCGGCAAGCTCGCGAATTCGCGTATCGATCTCGTCGATCCTGGCGCGCAGCATCCGGCGCACCTTCGGGCACGGAGACCCTTCGCGGGTGGCCGCACGGATGATCTCGCCCACCTCGTCCAGCGACATCCCCAGGGCTTGCGCCTTCCGGATGAACGCCAGGCGATCCAACGCCTCGTCCTCGTAGACGCGGTATCCCCCGGATGTACGTGCCACGGGCCGCAGGAGGCCCCGTCGCTCGTAGTAGCGAATCGTGTCCGGCGTCACGCCGCTGCGGGCCGCAAGTTCACCGATTCGCACTTCGGACCTCCGAGGCCAGGGTTGGTCGATCCCAGCGCGTCACCGAGGCCGGTGCAGGCCTCAAAGGCACACTAACTCTGGAGTCCACTCCAGAGTCAAGGTCCGGCCCTCACCTCCCCCGGCGCGACGACCAGTGGATGGCCTTGATCTTCCATCCGTCGTCCTGCCGGACGAGCACCGCGAGCTCGGCGCCCCGGGAGTTGATTTCGCGATCACCCATCCGGCCTCTCGTGGTGCTGGTGGACCACACCCAGGCCACGTCCCCGACCACCTGCACGTTCAGCACGCCGCGTTCACGTTTCACGGCCTGCGCGAATCGCATGTCGCCGGCGAGGTGCCCGCTCCGGTAGTGCTCCTTATCCTCCACTCCGCCACGCTCCAGGATGACTACGTCGTCGGCCAGAAGACTCAGCGCGGTGGTGGAATCGCCCTGCGCCAGCGCTTCGTGAAAGCGGTTGAGCACCGCCGCCGCCGCGTCTTCGTCCGTCTGGGCCGCGAGGGGGGAGCCGGCCGCCGGAAAGGCCAGCCCGAAGCCGAGCAGGAAGATGCGCAGGGTCCTCGGCATGGTTTCGAATCGGTCTTTCATGGTGAACTACTCCCTCCGGCGTGAAGTGGGGCGGGCGAGACGCCAGCCTGTGAGCATCATGGTGAGAATCGAGAGCTGAAGAATGGTCAGCAGCACGGTATCCCACCACGGATTCCCCGTGAATCCGAATGTGTGGTACAACAGGAACGGCCCGAAGGCTCGCCATATGGCGGGGCGCCGCTGAATCACTTCGCCCGTATGTTGCGAGACGTGCACATCCGTCGCATCGGGATCGTCGAAGCGGATCCGGTACGTGGGCACGCGGGCGTTGAAGTCCATCCAGTACTCCTCAGAGGGCTCCACCGCTCCCACCGGTCGACCCAGGACGACGTCGGCCGCTGCGGCGGCGGCAATCTCCGGTGGGAGCGCTTCCGTCCTCCGTCCACTCGGAGCGTGGATGAGTATCCCCGGACGGTTACGCACCGGATACGCGATCCAGTACGGCTCGCCATCGATCCTCCGCCACTCGTAGCGCTGGATGGGGACCTCTCCGGCCACCAACTCCTCCGGCAGCGCCTCGGCGATCCTGGAGACCGGGGCCAGCGTGTCCGTCACCGCGATGCCGCCTTGCCAGTCGTGGCGGAAGGACCCCTGTCCCCGGAACCGCGGCTCGATGGGTCCCAGGTTGAACCACAGGTAGGCACCCACCAGCATCTGAGTGGCCAGGAAGAAGCCGGCGAAGGGGGCCAGCCGCGCGTGCACGCGCCGCACCGGGCGCACGGCGCGGGTCCAACGTTTGCGAGCATGCCGACGGTCCCACCACAGGATGTAGCCGAGGACCACCAGGACGAGGCTCATTCCCGCCAGACCGTAGAGGAGGGTGGTGAAGAGTACGATGCTGTCTCCCCACTGCCAGACGTGAACGGTCCTGTACGCCCGCTGAAACCACGCCGCCAGGGGATCCGTCCGACGCAGCACACGCCCCGAAGACCGGCTCAGCACCAGTTCACTCGGTTGCTCGCCCTCCATACGCACGAAGACAGCGGGAACACGCTCCACCGTGTAGTAGCGGTTGAACTCCGCCCCCGAGCGCATCTCGGCCACCCTGGTGCCCTGGAGCTCGTCGTCCGCCACCCGGCGGAGGACGGAATCGGGCAGCGGGTCCAGGCGCTCGCCCGTGGATGCGTCGTAGACCCGCTCAAGATCGAAGGGACCCGGCTTGACGATATAGGCCGGCACGCCACCCAGCGGCTCCAGCCGGAGCCAGTAGATCCGGTCAAAGCCGTCCTCGGCCATTCTCCCGAGGATCGCGGTGGGCGGGAGCAGCGCCTCCTCCTCCATGCGCCCGCCTACGTCGTGTGCGGCTTTCAGGTGGTACACACCCTGCAGCCCGTTGGGAAGCGCAAGGCCCACACCGTGGAGAACGAACGACGACGCGATCCAGCCTGCCAGCGGCACGATGGTCGCAAGACCCAGCAGTCGATGCCAGCGGGAGATCTGACGACGATGACGCGCGATCAACGGACTCCCCCTTCTCGAGCGGTGCGGTCCCGGTGAAGAGCCGCCGTCCGCGGCGGCCCGCTGCCCTGCAGGCCGGAATGTACCGTTCCACCCCACCCCTGTCCCGGCCCCCGGCATGAAGATTTCTTCACTCGCCGTTCACGCCGGGTTCATGCGGCGATGCCTACACTGGTCGCACGGTGTCGTGATCTGAGCGACGCCACATCCATGAACCCGATCCGGGCCTGCCCATCATGTCCACCATGCGCACGCACACACTCGCCCCACGACCCACCTCGTTTTTTCTCATTCTGTCGCTCCTCCTCCCGGCACTGGGAGGAGCCCGCACGTCCGCCACGCCGCTCCCCCACTTCGCGCTGGAGAAGTCGCGCCCCGCGGCGAACGACACCGTCACTGCCGTGTCCGAAGTCCGGCTCTGGTTCACGGAAGAGCCGGAGGAGGGCACCGTGTCGATTCGCGTCCTGGACGCCGCGGACGAGGTGGTCGCCACCGGCGACGTGACGCAGGACCCGGACGACCCCAAGGCACTCTTCGTCCCGCTCAACGCTGAACTTACCCCAGGTACATACCGCGTCGCGTGGCGCGGCATGGGCGACGATGGACACGTGGTGCGTGGATCATTCCGCTTCACCGTCCGGGCCGGGGTAGAGCCGGGCCGTCCCCGCTGAGTCGGGTGCTCACCATGACCCTCCTGAGCGCCCTCACCGGCTGGCTACACTTCGCGTCGCTCACGCTCGCCCTCGGCGCGGTGGCGGCGAGGTGGTTCGTGCTTCCGCCGCCGCCAGAGCGAAGCTGGACTCAGGACGGGGTCCGAACCCTGGGCACTCGGGCCGCGGCGGTCCTCGTGGCGGCCACACTCCTCCTGTTTGTGCGCCAGTTCGCGGAATTCCGCGATCCGTTCGCGCCCCTGAGCGAAGACCTGCAGCTTCTGGCCCTCGGCACGCCATGGGGCCTCGTCTGGCGCTGGGCGCTGGCCGCATCGGTGGCGCTCTGGCTGGCGTTCCGGTGGGCAGGGCGCGCGCCACGTGCGGGCTGGGCCGCCGCAACACTCCTTCTGGCCTGGTTGGCGGTGGTACCGGGCCTCACGGGCCACGCCGCCGGCGACGAGGAACTCCGTACCCTCGCCCTCCTGGCAGACGCGCTCCACGTATGGGCGGCTGGCGCGTGGATCGGGGGGCTGGCGTGCGTCCTCTACCTGGAGCATCGGTGGCGTCGGGAGGCACCTGATGGGTCATCGCTCCTCCCGGCTCTGGTACCCCGTTTCTCTAATGTCGCCATGGCCAGCGTGGCGACCATCGTAGCCACCGGGACGTTCGCCGCCTGGAGACACGTCGACACCGTGTCGGCGCTCTGGACCACGGCGTACGGCCGCACACTGCTCGTCAAGCTCTCCCTGGCAGCCTTTGTGTTGGCCCTGGGCGCGCTGAACTTCAAGGTCCTTACGCCGCGCTTGCGGGAAGCAGGTGGAGACACCGCCCTGCGACGTGCCGCCTCCGTCGAGCTGGTCCTCGCCCAGCTCGTGCTCCTGGTGACGGCGATCCTCGTCCGGACCTCGCCCATGGGGCACTGAGGTTCTAAAGTCTGTCTCCGTCCTCTTCCATCACCCTCACCGCACTCCGGAGGTCTCATCATGACGTTCCTCTCGAAGCCGCTGCGGATGACGCTCTACGTTCCTGCAGTGGCGCTGGTACTCGCGGCCGCGGCCGCACCCGAAGCGCCGCCTCACGAGCGCAAGATCGTCGCCGGACTCCAGATCGTGTTCGGCGCCGAACCCGAACCGGCCATCACGGACGAGGTACAGCTCCTGGTGTGGCGGATCAGCGACGTGGCATCGAAGGAGCCCTTCACGGAGCTGGAGGACGCCCAGGTGACGGTCACGTTCGAGGGCGAGACCTTCGGGCCCTTCCCCCTCCGCCCGGTGCGGGGTGAGCCGGGACGCTATCAGACCCGGCACATCTTCACCGAGGTGGGCAGCTACGGCACAGTCCTCCGATTCAGGAAGGGGGAGGACTCCCAGGAGCACACGGTAGACTTCGAGTTCAGGATCCGTCCGCGCTCTGACCTGGAGCTCCCGGGCAGAAGGCGGGGCGGATGACCTGATCCCGTAGCACTCCCCGCCTGGGCGTCATCCCGGACGCCCTCCGGGGACCGGGTCAAGGGGTACGGGCCGGGCTGCGCACCCGCGCACCCATCCATGAATCAGCCTTCATCTGCATTTCACCCCTCGTTCACTCGAGGGACGACATCGTTATGCCTGTGAGGTTGCCGCCGAATGAAGGAGGGACGATGGACGCGCGGAGGAAAAACCGGAGAGCGGGTCGGGGCCGCATCTCGCGCATCGACCGGGCCCCGACGCGACAACAGAACCTCGGATGGCTGGTGGCCGGCGCCACGATCACCCTTCTCGTGGTCACCGTCGGGATCACAACCCACCGGCGTGGGGCACGGCACCCGACGCCGAGACCGACGGCTGAGCAACCCCTCGTGCTCCGCGGTACCCGCTATGCGAGCGTACCCTACGTGCGCGACACCTATGCGATGGCCGCGGCCGTCCCGGACGTGCTGGACGGTCTGTACTGCTATTGTCAGTGTTCGCGGCACTCGGGGCACTATTCGCTGCTCGACTGTTTCGCCAGCGATCACGCCTCGGGATGCGACATCTGCATGACGGAGGCGAGGTTGGCGCACCGGATGGCGCACGAGGGCGCAGACTTGAGAGACATCCGCAAGGCCGTCGACGACCTCTACCCCCTGTAAATGCTCCGCCGATCCAACGGGTCCAGAACCGGCTACACGTGTCCACCCGACCCAAGCACCCGATGTAGCGCCTTGAGGCTCCGGCGCGCGGCGCGGATGCCTGCCGCCACGCACATCCTCCTGGTTCCGGTGGCGAACTCGAGGGTGTCCACGTACCGCCCGAACTCCGGCCGGATCACCACATCCGCTGACGCGACCCGCAGCTCGGTGTGCTTCAGGTAGCAGATCTCCATGGCCCGCATGGCGGCCTGGAGTCCGTTCCGGATCTGCGCCGCACCGCTGGTGGCCTGATGCGGATCCACGACAACGACGCACGGCGGACCCAACCGCCGCGCCACGTCCACGGGGGCGGCGTCCGTGTAGACGCCGTCGGCAAGGAGCATCCCATCTTTCTCCAACGGCGGGACGATGCCGGCTAGCGCACAGCTCGCATACACGGCGTCGTGCGCCCTGCCTTCCCGGAGAATGACTCGAGCTCCGGACAGGAGATCGGTGGTACACACCGCCACCGGCACATGCCCGTCACGGAGATCCGCGTCTCCGACGAGTTCATTGAGCACATCCCTTCCCGCGTGCACGGCGCGCTCCGGTGCACCCCATCCGCTCAGCGTATTCCAGGCGAAGTGCACGGCTTCCAGGGCACTGCGGAGGCGAGGCTGGTTTCGGGGCACGCCGGGTCGAACCACCTGGTCGGGTTCCGGAAACGCACTCGTGTCGGCAGACAGCAGTGCGTCGTACCAGTCGTCTCGGAGCGTGTAGGTCGCGGCCACAACCGCACCCATCGAGACCCCTACCAGCGCAGCGGGCCGAAGTCCCTCGGCTTCCAGTACACGAAGGACTCCGGCGTGCGCAAACCCTCGTGCTCCGCCGCCGGCAAGAACCAACGAGAAGGGTGCCGTCACGCAGGCACCCATCGGCGGTGGAATGCGTTGTACAGCGGCACAAAGACGACGCCGGCGTAGATGCCGTACAGGAACGATTCCACCAATCCGATGACGAAGCCTACCGGCGTCAGCCAGCGAAAGCCGGGGAGGACCTGCTCCAGAAAGGCCGTCATATGAAACTCACCCGGCACCACCAGCCCGTACAGCACGCATACGACAAAGGTTACCGCTAGAAACGCTGCGAGCGCAGCGCTCACGACTCTGATGTTCAGCATGGCACACCTCTCCGTGTTGGGCTCGATGAACACCTCAGGCGACCGCTCCCAGGCCGGCTGGACGGGGAGAGCACCGTGTGACGTGCGCCGGGGTCTCGGACACCCTCTCGCAGTGACACAGCGCGGTGTCGCCTGTCATCGCCTCGGCGCGCACCCTCTCCTTTGCCGCCTGGAGTGCCGGTAGCACCAAACGCCCCAAGCTCCGGACCTCGACGGCGTGCTCGGCGATCATCTGCACCATGAACCAGATGCTGGCCCAGGCGAGAGGCGATGCAGCCGCTCGCTGGATGAGGCGCACTCCATGCTCGGTCTCGAACATGGTGCGACGGAGCACGCGAGCAATTTCGAACTCCCGGGCAAACCTCCGCCTGGCGCGTGCCGGATAACTCCTAGGCTCCCCGGCAAGCCATGCTTCGGCCAGGAGCTCAGCCGAGATCATCGCGTTCAGGATACCCTCGCCGGTGAGGGGATCAGCGAAGCCCGCAGCGTCGCCGAGGAGCGCAAAATCCGGACCGGCCACCTTCGAGAAATCGCCGTGATCGTGTTGCGCCGTGCCGATCACCGCACCCGCTCGATCCACGTCATCACAGCGGCATGGCGCTCCCTCCATCCGGTACCGATCAACCTCCCCGTCCATCCGTGGGCGCCGCCACGTGGCTTCAGGTACACCGACCCCCACAGAGCGATGCGTATTCCGTGGGAAGTCCCAGAGGTACCCGGCAATCCGGGGGAAGAACCGGAGTACCGCACGATCCGTCGGAGGTCCCGAGAGACAGGTATAAGCGACTCTGGTGGGCGCCAGCTCGACCTGCAGCTTCGGGCTGGTGACCCGACGAACCAAGCTGGCAGCGCCGTCCGCACCCACCAGAAACTCCGACCGAATCGTGCCCGCGTCGGTGGTGAGGCTCCACGCTCCCGCCACTTTGCCGATGTGGCGAACCTTCACGGGCCGGAAGATGGCACCGGCGGTGGTCGCACGGTCCAGCTGCCATCGCCCCAGGTCAAGGCGAGACACCATCCATACGGGCCGCAGCAAGGGAACATCGATCGCACTACCCTTGGATTCGATTTGGAGTGCCGAGACCGGGCGTGCGAAGGCTCTCACCTCCTCCAGCTCCGGTACTGCGTCGAACGCGTGGGGCGTGAGTCCCCCGCCGCACGGCTTCTCCCAGGGCGCCCGAGGATCCAACACCACGACGCGAACGCCCTCCTTTGCTAGAAGCTCCGCGACACGCGCCCCGGCCGGGCCGGCACCCACGACGGCTACGTCCGCCCACTGTCTCATACTAGGCCCTCCCCTCTGATATGGCGCAGGCTCGAGTCTCCTCGTCACCAGCGAGTACCATGAACATACAGGATCGAGCCTGAACGGAGCGTGAAGCCGGTGTGAAGGATGCTTCACGTCCGCCTCGCCTCGCACCACGCTCCTTCACGCTCCGGACAACAGGAGCGCGAGGGTCAGGGCCGCGCCGGCCCCCAGGGCGAAAGAGAGCCCTTTCGCGGCACTGTAGCCCCGGTTCGTCTGGAAGATGGCCAGGTACAGGACGGCGCACTTCGAGGTGATGAGCGGCAGGAGCTAGCCGAGTTCACGGAAGAGCGTGGGCGCGAATCGCCTGATGAGGATCTCTACGATCCGGACCAGGGAAGTGATCACCAGCACGAAGGTATCGGCCGCCCCCATCCGCAAAGCGGTCCCCGAAGACGGGGTTCTCTCGCCAGATCCCGCGCGTGAGCACCGCTCCGGGGCGGAGCCATCCTCTCCGGACCCCCGTGCGCCCTCGCCGGGTGTCTTCCGGGTGAGCCGGATCGCCACGCGTCGTACTCGCTACACCTCAGGATTCTGTCCGAGCCTTCTCCATGAGCAGTAGCAGACCAGGAACCATGTCCTTTGGATGCGAGGCCGTCAGCGCCTCACGATGGATCCGGAGGTACGCCTGCAGGAACTCGATGCCAGGGACACGCCGAGGGCGTCCTCGCGCATCCCACGTGGGTCTCCGGGAAACGGCATGCCAGGAGGTCGAAGTGGGTGACCGCCCGCATCTTCCCGTCGCGGCCACGCTCCACGAGGGGGAACTCCGCGACCGTGAAGTCGCCGTTGACGCGGAGGTAGGCCTCCACGAGCTCCACGGCGACATCCACGACTCACCCTCCCAGGAGGCTGTCACGTAGTACCTTCAGGCGCTGCTTGAACTCCTCTTCATCGATCTCACCTCGCGCGAATCGGCGACGGAGCTCCTCTTCGGCGGCTTCCTCTCGTTCCACCCGGCGGTGAAGCTCGGAACGCTCACTCGACACGCGAAGGATCCCCCAGATCAGCGCGAGCACGGTGACGATCCAGATCAGCCACCAGAGCCAGTGCATGCCCATGAACATCCCGCCCCGGTGCCAGGAAATGGCTTGGGCTCCTTCCATGATCGCATCCATGACAACCCCTCCTCAGACGAGCGCGAGCTCACCGCGGTCACCGGTGCGAATGTTCATGACGTCCTGCACCGGTGATGCAATGATCACGCCGTCTCCACGGTGACCCGTACAGGCACGGGTTCGAATGAGCTGCATGAGTTCCTCCACCCGGGCAGCCGGACAGACGAACTCCACCTTCGCCTTCTCGGTGTAGGCACCCCCTTCTTCCAACGAGAGCTTGAAGTCCTCCGGGTCGAGGCCGGCACCGACGGCATGCACACGTGACACGTAGATCCTCTGGACATCGGCGGCGCGAAGCTCGTGCAAGAGATCCGCCACGCACTCGGTGCGCGTGACCGCCGTGATGCCCACCATCTGAACGTTACTCATAGGTCCTCCCCGATTCCTCAGTCGAACGGGTCTCTCAGTCCGCCCCCTCCAGTACCGGAACGCTGATGGCGGCGTCCGCCGCACGGGCACGCGCCTCGGCCCGCAACCTGGCCTCCTGCCACAGCGAGTAGATCGCGGGGATCACGATGAGCGTCAGCAACGTTGCCGTGATCATGCCCCCCACCATGGGCGCCGCAATGCGGCGCATGACGCTGGCACCCGTGCCATGTCCCCAGAAGATGGGGAGCAGTCCACCTACGATGGCGGTTACCGTCATCATGATGGGCCGGACGCGGTGCGCTGCACCCTCGATGATGGCCTGGCGGAGCGCGGCGGGAGATGCCTCGCGCTTGCGGTGCTCGTCCCATGCGGCACCGAGGTAGAGGAGCATGATCACGCCGATCTCCGCCGCGACACCCGCCAGCGCGATGAATCCCACACCCGTGGCCACCGACCAGTTGAAGCCGAGCCACGCCAGGATCAGCACGCCCCCCACGAGGCTGAAGGGGAGTGAGAGCATCACGATGAGCGTCTCGCCCAGACGCCCGAAGTTCATGTAGAGGAGCACGAAGATGATGAGCAGCGTCGCGGGCACCACCAGCTTGAGTCGCTCCTTCGCCCGCAGCATGTACTCGTACTGCCCGGACCATTGCATGGTGTAGCCGGGAGGAAGCGTCACCATCTGCTCTACGACCTTCTGCGCCTCCGCCACGTACGAGCCGAGATCGCTCTGCTCCACATCCACAAAGACCCATGCGGTGGGGAACGCCTGTTCGGTCTTCACCGCCATGGGCCCGCCCACCAGGCGGATGTCCGCCACCTGGCCCAGCGGGATCTGGGC
>WGEM01000586.1 GCA_015492755.1 Gemmatimonadota bacterium
ACCGGTGGGCGCTGGGTCTCGCGGTGCGCTACGAGGACTTCGAGGACTTCGGGAGCAAGGCCACCGGGAAGATCTCCTTCCGGGTGGAGGCCACCGACGAGCTGGCCTTCCGCGCCAACGCCAACACCGGCTTCCGCGCGCCCACGCCGGGCCAGCAGAACGCCTTCAACGTCTCCACCGTCTTCGACGCGGATCTGGGCGATCTGGTGAACCGCGGCACGATCCCGTCCACCTCGAGGGTGGCCGCGCTCCGCGGCGGGAAGCAGCTCGAGCCGGAGAAGTCGGTGAACCTGGCGGCGGGTCTCACCTACGAGAAGGGGAGGCTGCTCTTCACGGCGGACTACTTCCGCATCTCCATCTCCGACCGGTTCGCGCAGACCAGCACCTTCAAGCTGACGCCGGAGGAGGTGGATCAGCTCGTGGCGGAGGGGATCACCAGCGCGGCGAATCTGGCGGAGTTCCGCTTCTTCACCAACGACTTCGAGACGCTCACGCAGGGGATCGATCTCGTGGGGAACTACACGCCCGACGAGAACACCAGCGTCAACCTCCTCTTCAACTACACGAAGACGAAGGTGACGGACCGCAACCCCGAGGTGGTGAACGACGCCCGTGTGGACCAGCTGGAGAAGGCGCTGCCCCGCTTCCGGGGCGTGCTCAGCGTGCTGCGGGACTTCGGTTCCTTCAGCGGTCTGGTGCGCGGCACCTACTACGACGGCTTCTATGACTCGGAGCTCAGCGATCCGAATCAGCGCTACGGGTCGCGCATCATCGTGGACGCCGAGGTGACGGTACCCATGGGCGAGCACGCCTCCTTCGCCATCGGCGCCAACAACCTCTTCAACACCTACCCCGACAAGAACCCCGACGCTCGGTCGGTGGGTGCGCTCTACCCGGAGAGCACGCCCTTCGGGTTCAACGGCGGGTTCTATTACGTGCGCCTGTCGTACAACTGGACCTGGAACTCGCGTTAGCGGGTCACGGCCTCGGAGGTAGCACGGGAGCCCCCGTCGGCCGGCACCGCCGGCTGGCGGGGGTTTTCTGTGGACCCGGCCGCTCCGTCCGCCCTGGCGCTGCGCCGTGTGTGTTCCGTGGCGAGTGCAGGCGCCCGCCCCTCCGCCTTCAGCACCGGAAGCGCGCCGGCGCGCCGGCGGAGGCGACGTCCCCGAAGCGCCTGGCGATGGGCCAGGACGGCTCCTGCGCAGAGCACTCCGAGTCCGAGGTGCGTCCAGCCCAGGATCGCCAGCACGCCTTCGGATGTCACCACCTGAATCAGGTAGCCCGTGAGCACCAGCGGAAGGAAGGTGTAGGCGGCGATACATCCGCTGTGGCGGCCGGTGGGGAGGCTGGAGCGCAGGCTCCGCCAGATGTGCTGCGACGCGATGAGCCCGAAGGCGAAGAGCATGACGGGCGCAGCCAGGATGTGCGCCTTCAGCGCCCACGGCTGGAGCGGGTGGTTCACCACCGCCCAGGGCTCGGCGGGCTCCACGAAGTGCTTCATCCAGAAGTACGCGACGCCGCTCACGAAGGTGAGGAGCGTGGAAAGATAGAGGAGCCACCGCTGAAAGGCGCTCATGGCCCACCCCCCTCCAGGGGCGCCAGTACGCGATGGAGCGCCAGCGCGCGCCGCACCGCTTCCTTTACCGCGCGGGTGGTGAGCGTCGCGCCGGTGAGGTTCGGCACCTCGCCCTTCATCCCCAGATCGGCTTCCCAGTCCAGACCGCGAAAGAGCTCCAACCAGCCGCCGGGCGCTTCGTACTCCGGCGGCTCCGCGAAGGAGACCACCTCCACCGTGCGGATACGCCCGGCGGTGTCCACGGCGATGAGGAGCACTTCGTTGAGGGTGCGCACGCGGTGCGCGTCGAAGTACGCCACGCCCACCGGCGTCCCATCCTTCGTGGCCACGTAGTGCGTCACCACCGCGCGTTCCGGCGCCTCTCCCAGGAGCGTGGTGAGCTCCGCCCATTGCTCCTCGTCGAGAAAGGCGGTCCGTCTCTGGAAGGCGTCCGCCTCGGGGAAGGCGAGCTTCAGCGCCTCCTCCTGCGTGAGGCGCACCTGGGCCTGGAGCGTGGCCGGAAGCGCCGTGCCCGCCAGGATCGCCAGCGCGGAGACGAAGCTCCAGCGGAGGGTCGAGTTCCACGGGGGCGCGGGTCCCCGCCGACGCGCGGGGCGCCGGCGGGGAGTGACATCGCGGATGAGGAGGGCAGGGGGCATCAGAAAAGATAACCCAGCGCTACGTTGAACTGGTTCACCCCGGTGGACGCGGCGTTTCCGTGGATCTGGTAGTCCGCCTTCAGGACGACGTTGGCGATGGGCTTCCACGCCACACCCAGGGCCAGAACGTCCAGGTCGTTGGACGGGTCGACGGCGTACCCCGCCGGTACCTCCTTCTGGGTGTTCACCGCCTCGTAGCGCACGTAGGGCAGGAGCTGATGCTCGCTCCGCGAGTTCCAGAGGAGGTCGTAGCCCACCTGCGCGTACCACCCCGAGAGCGAGGTACCCGGTGAGGCGTCACCGGTGATCCCCTTGAGTTCGTTCAGCTTCTCCACCTCGTCCAGTGAGGCGCCGGCGTAGAGCGCCTGCACGTCCCATCCGCTGCGCACGAAGCGCAGGTGCGCCTCCCAGATGGTGGTCATCAGCGTGAGCGTCGAGCCTCCGGCGTCGCGGCCCTGCCCGCCTCCGCCCCGGTAGACGGAGCCGCCCACGGTGAGCCCCGGCGTGCCCACGTAGTCCAGACGGGCCACCGCGGCGAAGTTCTCCGCCAGCGCCTTCGAGCCCTTCTGACGTCCGCCCCGGAGTCCCGAATCGCCGAAGCCCTTCGCCTTCGAAGAGCCACCGCCCACGCCGTCAAAGCTGTTGATGAGGTAGACACGGTACGACCAGGCTTCGTTTTCCCCGTAGACACCGATCCCGGACTCGCGCCAGGTGGATGGCAAGAGCCGAGTCTCGGTGAGGGAGCGCTCGGTGGGTAGGAACATCAGGGGCTCATGCAGCTCGTTCACCAGCCCCATGGGCACCAGGAGGAGCCCGGCGCGTGCGCCGAAGGTTTCCGTCAACCGGTAGTCCACGTACGCGAACTCCACCGAGACCGAGCCTCCCGCTCCGGTGGAGCCGTGTTCGAATTCCGTCTCGGAGTTGAAGAGGAGCCGGTCGTTGAACTTGTAGCCCAGGTAGACGATGGCTCGGAGCTGGTCGAGCTGGTCCACCTTGCCGGAGGGTATGCCGTCCTCGCGCTCACGCGCGAAGTTCTCGTAGAGGATCTCACCGTATCCGCCGATGGAGACGCCCTGGCGGACGCGGTACACCTTCGCCGCGGCAGGAGGTAGTCCGTAGGCGGGTTCGTCGGCCTGCACCACCTCCTCGCCCAGTGCGATTCGCTCCAGCTCGCGGGTGAGGACGTCCAGACGCCGCTCCAGCTCGGCGATGCGGGCGGAGTCCTCCCGCTCCTGCGCGCTCAGCGCGGGGGCGGTAAGGTGGACGAGGGCGCCGACCGCCAGGGCCGGCAGGAATCTATGGATCATCGTTCGCTCCAGGTTTGTGGAGAGGAAGGGGTAGAGAACGGAAGGACTTCGGGTTGGAGGTCGGCCATGGCGTCGCTCATGTGGGCTGCCAGGCCGTCGCCCTCCACCACGAGGAGGAGCGCCGCCACGTCCAGCGCGTCGGCGGTGCGGAGCGCCTCCCCGGGGCCCAGCACGAAGAGCGCAGTGGCCAGCACGTCGGCGGCCACCGGATCGTGGTGCACCACCGTGACGCTCCCCCAGGGTGGCACCGGGCGGCCGGTCCTGGGGTCCAGGACGTGCCCGTAGGCTGCCCCGTCGATGATGACGCGCCGCTGGGACTGCCCGCTGGTGGCCACGGAGGCGTCCGCGACGCGAAGGCGGGCGACGGGCTCGTGGCGGTGGGCCGGATGCGCCACCGCAACTTCCAGCGGCTCCGGGCCCAGCACGTGGAGCTGTCCGCCCAGGTCCAGCACCGCCCGGCACACCCCCAGCTTCCGGAGGCGTCGGGCGGCGGTGCGAAGCGCGGCACCCTTCCCGAAGCCGCCGGCATCCAGCCAGGCGGCGGCGTGGCGCCGCACCACGGTGCCGCCTTCGGGGTCCACCTCCAGACCGGCGGGTCCCACGGCCTCCAGCGCCGCCTGCAGCGCATCGGGCGCCGGCGCGCGACCGTCTCCCCGGAGGTCCCACGCGTCCACCAGCGTTCCCACCGCCGGCTCGAAGGCGCGGTGCGTACGCCGCGCCCAGCGCTCGGCTTCCGCCAGGAGCGAGGCCAGCGCCGGCGAGGGCGTCACGCGCGTGCCCACCGGCGCGGCGTTCACGCGGGCCAGCTCGGTGTCGTCACGCCAGGTGGAGAGGAGCGCCTCGGCATCGCGCATGGCGTCCACCGCCGCCTCGGAGGCCCGGATGGCTGCGGCGCGGGAACGCCCCTCCACGCGGACGCGCGCCGTGGTGCCCATGAGGGACACCGTTCGCTCCACCGGGGCGACGCTTCCCTCCTCCGCATCGGCGCTGGCGCCGCAGCGGCCGGTCTCCGCGTCCGGCGTCGCAGGGTCCGCGCGGAGGACGGTGAGGAGGAGGAAGAGAAGGGCGGGCATGGTGGGTAGGAGCAGGCGGCCGTGCGATGAACGAAATTGAGAACCATTCTCAACTAGCTTCGATCCCTATTCTAGCCCCAGGATGGGGGGCGTCAAGGGGAGCGGAATGCCCCGCGTGAAGGCGCCTCGCACGGAGTCCCATTTCCACATGGCTTCGCGCGCCGGGTGTGGCGAACGTGTGCCCGTTCCGACGCTGTGGCCCGCGAGGCGCCGTCGGACGGGGACGTCACGTCGACACTTGAGCACGGAGGTGCGCCATGAGGGCTCGATGGCTCTGGATTCTGCTGGGGATGGCATGGGGCGCGACGCCCGTCGCGGCCCAGTGTTGGGACTGTCAGATCCACCTCTTCGAGGGGAGTGACTGTTACATGGACGCGTGCACGGCCACCTTCCTGAACGGCTATTACGCCGGATGCGAACAGAAGGGGGAGTGTGGGGACGCGGACACGTGCGAGCTGAAGGATGGCATGTGTAATCCCTTCAAACTCTTGCTGGACGGACGCACCTTCTCCGGCGGGCTGGGGACGATGGACTCCTCGGAACTCCTGGAGCGCGAAGGAGTGGTGGTCTTCGAGGATCGCACGGGCACGCACCTGATTCTCGAGTGCACGGGCGCGGTGGTGAGCACCGTCCGCTCACCGGGGCAGGTGGCGGCCGTGCGCGCCCGGACCGGGCGGCTCGTCCTGTGATCCGGCCCGGATGGGTGTTCGGGCCATCCGGGGAGTCGTGGATGGGCGCCGCGCAGATGCGGGGTCGGGTTCGCCGGGTTGCGGTTCCGGGTCTGGTGGCGCTGGGATTCGCCTTCGCCGCGGGCGGGCCGGCGGTGGCGCAGGAGGTGGACCTGGATGGGGCGCCGCTCCGCCAGGCGCGCCTCGCTGTCGACCTGGGCGCCTTCGACGACCCGGTGCTGGCGTTCTCGCGCATCCGGGGGCTGGCGGTGGGGCCGGAGGGGCAGGTGTACGTC
>WGEM01000587.1 GCA_015492755.1 Gemmatimonadota bacterium
CATAGCCTATCGGCGATTTGCCGACTCCGACGTAGTGGAAGGCAAGCACCTTGATTATCGAGAGCAAGCGTGCCTTCTCGCGGATCATGCCGATGCTGAGAGACCCGGCGCACCTCGAATTGATCGGGATAAGAGACGGGTTCCTACGGTTCGTCGAGCGTCACCCACCTGCCCGGATCATTCCGTTACCCATCTGCCCGGTCCGTACCGTTCCCAGTTCACAACTCCACCCCCCTCACCCCCTCCGCCTGCAGCCGTCGCTTGATCTGGCCGGCGTGGCGGAAGGTGGTGATGAGGACTGCGTCGGGGTTCAGGGCCGCGATGGCCGAGGGGGCGCGTACCAGCATGCCCGCCCTCCTCGTGCCCTGTTTGGCGGGGTCGTCGTCCACGGCACCCAGGATGGTCATGCCCGCCGCGCGGGCAATGGGCGCCACCACCTCCAGCACCTCCCCGGACCCGTAGCACACCACGCGCTGGATGCCGCGGCTGACGAGGTCGGCGATCCTGCGTTCGATGTGCGCCTTCATCTCCCGGATGCGCCCCGCCACCCGGTCGAAACGCTCGTGCACGAGCCGTTTGCGGTACGCCTCGCCCTTCTTCGTGAGCCGGTACGCGAAGGGGCGCACGCGGTGGTTGGCGATGCGGACGAGCCCGCCCTCGCGGAGACGCCGGAGGATGCGGTTCACCCGACTGGGCACGAGGCCGAGCGCGTCGGCCAGGGTGCGCTGGGAGACGTGGTCTCCCCCTTTGATCTGGTCCAGCAGCGCCAGCTCCAGCGCGCGCATGCGCGCGCCGTCGGACGCCGGCGGCTGGGCGTACTGAAACGTGCGGTCACCTTTCTGAGACGCCGTCCTGCTCCTCCGCTGTCTCGTCATGGGCGATCCCTCTCGATGGCGCGCACGGGCTCCCGGCTGGGTGTACCACACCGGTACACATGTTCCGCGATGGAACAGCGCGCACCGTGCAGATACTCCGTGGAGTCGGTCCTGCGGCTTCCGGTTTTTGGTGGGGAATCCGGCCGGTGGGCGTGGCTCCGCCCCGTCAGTTACAGGGCGCTCCTGACACAGCCGGTCTGGGTGGGTTGTCCTGCGGTTACCAGGCGGCCCCGGGGGGCGCCGCCGCCTGACAACCGGCGGGTCCTGCTATGCTAGCGACCCCGCGCCCGCAGGCGCAAGAGTCTTGTTCTATTCCGGAACGTTCAGGCCACCTTGCGAACGAGTGCGGCGTCCACCTGCACCGCGCTGGCGATCTTCAGCGCGGCGATCTTCACCGCCACACGCATCCTTCCGCGCACCTCCACCAGCGTCCCGCGCATCCCCTTGAAGGGCCCGTCCGTCACCACCACCTCCACGCCGGGGAGCATCCAGTCCACGGGCCTGGGTTCGACGCCCGTCTCTTCGATGCCCCGGGCGAATCGCTCCACCGCCTCGAGCTCTTCGGGGCGCACCACCGCGGGCCTGGACACGCCACCCACCAGCGTCACCACGCCGGGGGTGTAGACCACGCGCATCACCTCGTGCAGCGGGGAGCGCACGAAGGTGTAGCCGGGAAAGAGGGGAAAGCCCACACGCTTCTTCCGGTCCGCCCACTGCCGCTCCCGCCGCACGATGGGCAGGTAGGTCTCGAAGCCCGCCCTCCGCAGAAGCCGGTCCACCTGCTTCTCCGCGCGTGCCTTGGTCCGGCAGGCGTACCACTGCCCGGTAGCGGCGCTCAGGTCGATGTGTGTGTCCATGGCGGGACCATCCTCTCGGGTGACCGTCAACACCTCGTCAAACCCCCTCAACCACCCCGTAAAACCCCGTCCAGCCGGGCCTTGAGGGCGTCCAGCTCGCTGCGGAGCTCCTCGAGCCGCGTGAGCATATCCCTCGACGGCTTCTGGTCTGCCCGCTGTGTGTTGCTGTACAGGTAATTGAGCTGATCCGCCAGCATGGGCTGGGGGTAGCTCGTGATGCTGCGGTCGGTGACCAGCGCCGCGTGGATCTCACGGAGCGTGCGCTTCGCTGCGGAGCCGGCCTCCACCGCCTGGAGGGCCTCCTCCACCCGCCGGATCGTCGCCGCCGCGTCCTCCATGACGGCGATGATGGCCAGGCCGAGGTCGTACTGCTCCTGCAAGTCTTGTGCGGTCACCCCGTCCTTCGCAACCCTGGGATCCATGAGCACGCCGACGCTCCGCTCCTGCGTCTGGCCGTCCACGGTGAGGCGCGCGGTGTAGGTGCCGGGCGGCACCATGGGCCCCCGGGGCGATCCGTTGGGTCCGGGCACGGTGAGGTCCCACACGAAGCGGTGCACGCCCCGTCCGTTGCCCAGCGTGGGCGTGCCGAAGCGGCGCCGGAAGGGTCCGCGCATTTCCTGCTCGGTGCGCATCCCCTCCCCGGGTCCTCCGGAGGTGTAGGTGCGGAGCACCTTCCCCGGCCCGTCCAGGATCTCCAGCGTGATCTCCTGCGCAGGCACCAGGAGGAGGTAGTCCAGCACCGCGCCGGGCCGGCTGTACTGCG
>WGEM01000588.1 GCA_015492755.1 Gemmatimonadota bacterium
AGCTCGGGCTACGCCGTCGTCACGCCGTCTAGGATTCGGGGCCGTGGCACGCCCAACGCGGCCCGCTCTCTTACTCGGACAGGCTCCTAGTGGAGCTTGCCGCGGATATCGTTGGTCATGGCGTGCGCCGAATCCATCTCCAGCACCCGTGCCGTGAGCTCCCACACCTCATCGCCCAGCCGCGCCTCCGGGATTGCTTGCCCCGCCGCCCCGATTTTGACAGACTAACGGATCCGCAGGGCGGCGCGGGAGCGCCGGTCCGGGGGAGGTTCTCGCCGCTCCGGAGTGGGCGCTCCATCCAACGGAACCCCGCCCCCGATTCCCAGTTGATCGGAGCCGTCGTGAACGCGCACGAGTACCTGAAGAAGCTTCTCGTGGAGGAGTACGAGGTACCCGAGGAGAAGATCCGGCCTGAAGCCACCTTCGCCGATCTGGGCCTGGACTCCCTGATGGCGGTGGAGCTGGTCTTTCAGATCGAGGACGATCTGGGGATCGAGATCCCCGAAGAGGAAGCCGACTTCGACAACCTGGGCGAGGTCGTGGCGAAGATCGACGAGCTTCTGGCTGCCAAAGAAGGCTGAGCCGGCCCCGTGGGCGCCTCCAGGGTCTTCATCACCGGCCTCGGCGTACGGTCTCCCCTGGGCAGCGATCCCGGGCGCGTCTTCCGCGAGGCCTTCGAAGCTCGCTCGGCGGTGCGCCTGGTACCCTCCGGCGAGGGCGAGGTGGCCACCGACGTCCTCCTGGCGCCCACCGAGTGTGACGAGACCGCCATCCCGAAATCGCGCCGGATCTTCATGGCTCGCGCCGCCCGGCTGGGGTTCCTCGCCGGCGAGGACGCGCTCCGCATGGCGGAGCTGGACGAGGGCGCCCTGACGGACGCCGGCATCTACATGGGGTGCGCCCTGGGAGGTTCTGAGGCCATCGAGGACGCGTACCGCATCTATTTTGTGAAACGCAGTCGTCGTTTGAAGCCCTCCTCGGTACCCCTCATCATGGCCAGCGGTGCGGCCTCGCACCTCTCCATGGCCTTCGGGATCCGCGGGCCTACCCACACCTACTCCATCGCGTGCGCCTCGAGTGCGGTGGCCATCGGCGAGGCGTACCGCGCCGTGCGCGACGGGTATCTCGACGTGGCACTGGCCGGGGGCACCGAGTCCATGGTGAACGACGGCGCCATCTCGGCCTGGGAACGCCTGGGCGTGCTCGCCTCCCCCGACCCCGAGGGCGTGGAGCGCTCGTGTCGACCCTTCGACCGGCGCCGCACGGGATTCGTGCTGGGGGAGGGTGCGGCGGCCCTGGTGCTGGAGCGTGAGCGCTCCGTGGAGCGGCGCGGCGTCATGCCCCTGGCGGAGGTGGTGGGGTACGGCACCGGCAGCGACGCCCACAACCTCACCGAACCCCACCCCGACGGGCAGGTGCGCGCCATGCGCGCCGCCCTGAAGGAAGCCGGGCTGGAGCCGGGTGCGGTGGGCTACCTCAACGCCCACGCCACCGGTACCGCACGGGGCGACGCCGTGGAGCTGGAGGCGGTGGGGCGCGTCTTCGGCGCCGGCGCTCCCGGCCTGGCCATCAGCGCTACCAAGGCGGTGCACGGCCACCTGGTGGGGGCCGCCGGCGCGCTGGAGGCGCTCATCACCGTGCAGGCGCTCCGCGCCCGCGCCGTGCCTCCCACCGCGCACCTGGAGGAGCCGGACCCGGACGAGGGGTTCGACCTCGTGCCCGGCGTGGGTCGCGAGGCCCCGGAGCTGGAGGTGGCCATGAGCAACTCCTTCGCCTTCGGTGGGTCCAACGCCACGCTGGTGTTCCGCCGCGTCTGATCAGCGGAAGGTGCGACGGATCCCCACGCCCAAAGTGAAGTCCACCGCCGGCGTGCCGGCGGGGAGGTCCTCCTGGAACGCCACCTCCCACCGCCACACCCTCCGCCACGTTCCGGTGAGCCCGAAGACCAGATTCCGTGGGGCGGCGTCCAGTTCGGAGTCGCCGAACCCATGGAAGGCGGCGCCCTCCCCGGCCCACTGCACCACCGCCGAGATCTCCCGCGTGAGGGGCCGCTCGGCGCCAATGAGGAAGGACGGGCGCCACCGGTGGGTGCGTGCGGCCAGCAGAGGACGGTGGCGGGCGGTGGCCAGGCCCACCTGGGCGTGGACGAACCAGTTGCCGGCCCGCAGGTAGCCCAGGGCGAAGCCGCCC
>WGEM01000589.1 GCA_015492755.1 Gemmatimonadota bacterium
CATCGTATTTCGCCAGCACGAAGACCGACAGGAGCGCACCCAGGAGCGCGCCCAGCGCGGCGGTGATGCCCACCTGCACGCCCATCGACCGCCGCACGTGATCCACGTCGCGGAGACCGGCGGGCCGCCTGGGAATCCCGGAGTAGGTCCGACGCGGTCGCGACTCGTCGTCGGGAAGGATCGGTCCGCGGGGCTCCGGTTCCTGGGTCATGGCTCCTCCGGCCGGATACCGGGCCCCGAGAGCCCTACCGCGGCCCGGAGCCCTCGTCCGTCTCGTTCGTGGCGGTGGCGTCCCTCTCGTCCTCCTCCCGCGCCCGCTTCCGGAGCCAGAGACCGGTCCCCGCCACCATCCCCAGCGGCAGGAGCGTCAGGAAGATGGTGGTGGCCAGGAAGGCCTGCCGGTTCTCCTCACGGGGGTCGAAGCACACCGGACACGCGTGCAGCGCGTCGGGGAGGAGCGCCAGGAGCGCCAGCGCCAGGAGAGGAATGAAGCGTCGCATCTACAGGTACACCTTGAGGTACAGCACCGGCCAGATAAGTACGACGAAGTACCAGAAGACCGCAACGGTCCCCAGTTGCTCCGAGGTGAGCACGCCGCGGTCCAGCCGCTTCCACGCCCACGCCAGCGCCAGGATCGCCGCCACCGCGTGCACCGCGTGCGTCCCCACGATGAGGTAGAAGAAGCCGCCGTAGGTGCTGGAGGTGAGGGTGAGCCCCTCGGCGATGAGCGCCATCCACTCGGTGCCCTGCGCCAGCACGAAGAAGGCGCCCAGGAGGAGCGCCGCCAGCATGGGCAGCCGCGCCCGGGCCGGCTCCTTGCGGAAGGCGAGCTGCGCGAAGAGGAGGACGATGCCGCTCACCAGGAGCGCGGCGGTGTTGAAGGCGGTGGCCTCCACCGGCAGCCGGGGCTGGCCGTAGGGGGGCCACATCTCGCCGGCGGCCCGGGAGCGCACGATGGCGTGGGCGCTGATGAAGCCGGCGAAGAGCATCACCTCCGTGAAGACGAAGATGAGCATCCCCAGCACGCCGTTGGAGATGAGGGGCCTGCGCCGCGCCCGCGGAGCGCCGCTTCGCTCCGGCGTCCCCGAATCCATGGTCATCGTGCCGGACGTCATACCGATCCTCCCCCTACTCCTGGCCCTCCGGCCGGAAGCTCATGACGTAGTCGGTGAGCGCCTCGATCTCCTCGTCGGTGAAGGAGGCGCCCCACGCCACCATGAGGGGCGAGCCGCCCACCGAGGCGGCGCCCTCCTTGATGACCTTGAAGATCCGCTCCCGTTCGCGGGTGGCCCAGAAGGCGGGGTCGGTGAAGTTCGCCGGCGGCGGATTCAGCGCCGCCCCCGCCGGGCCCTTCCCGTCGCCCGCCGTGCCGTGGCAGGTGGCGCACGCCTGGTTATAGGCGGCGCGGGCGTCGAAGCCGCCTTCCGCCACCGCCGTCGCCTCACCGGCGGCGGACTCCTCGGCGTGCTCCGGCTCCTCGCCTTGGCCCTCCTCCTGGAAGAGCACCGCCGACTCCTTCGCCGCCACGTTCTCCCAGTTGGTGCCCTCGTGGTTCATCACGTCGGGGGCCACGCCAGCCACCAGGATGAACATGAAGATGAGGGAGGTGGCCAGCATCCACTTCATGATCCTCTTCTCCCACTTGAGGTGCATGAAGTTCTCGATGACCAGCTTGGCCTTCCACACCGCGATCCCGAAGGCGGTGAGGAGGGTGAGCCACACCCAGCCGGTGATCTCACCCAGGTAGGGCCCCATCACGCTGACGGCGAAGAGGATGAGCAGCGTGAAGTAGATCTTCGTGTAGTTCGGATGGTGCCCGCCGCCCCCATGACCCTCCTGGCCGGCGTGCCCCTCGTGCGGATGCGTTTCGTGTTCGGACATGGCGCGCCTCTACTTCGCGATGTAGAGCAGCGGGAAGAGGAAGATCCAGACGACGTCGACGAAGTGCCAGTAGATCCCGATGAGCTCCACCCGGTGCAGCTCACGGCCCCGGTAGGCGTCGAAGGCAATGAAGGCCATGATCACCGCGCCGGCAATCACGTGGAGCGCGTGCAGCCCCGCCGCCGTGTAGTAGAACGACCAGAAAGTATTGGCGGTGATGGTGTAGCCGTGCGAGATCTCGTACCACCACTCGTACGACTTCACCAGGATGAAGGTGGCCGCCCCGCCGATGGTCATGAGCAGGTACTTCGCCGCCTGCTTCCCGTTGCCGTGCTCCGCCGCCTGGTGCGCCAGCACCGCCGTGAAGCTGGAGGTGAGGAGCACGAAGGTGTTGAAGGCGCCGATCATGGTGTTGGTGTGCGCCGCGGCGGTGTGCCACTCGGGGTGACCGATGCGGTGCATGATGTAGGCGCCCAGGAGGCCGCCGAAGATCACCACTTCCGAGGCCAGCACCCACCAGACGGCGAGCCGGCCCGTGGGAATCCCCGTGGCGCTGCGAAGCGTTGCGAGAGGCTTGTGTGCAGACATCAGGCTGGTAGGTGCTGGGGCCAGTAGTCCTCTTCACGGTCCGGATGACCGTACTCGTAGGGCCCGCGGTACACGGTAGGCATCTGGTCCGCCGGCCAGTTCCCGTGGGGCGGCGGGGAGGCGGTGGTCCACTCCAGCGTATTGGCCTTCCACGGGTTGTCCGGGGCCTTCTCGCCCTTCATCCAGCTCCGGATCACGTTGTAGAAGAACACCAGCTGGAAGGCCAGCATCACCAGGAGCGCGATGGTGGCGATCTGGCGGAGGTGATACATCTCGGGCCCCGCCAGCTCCGGGAAGTGCTGGTAGTTGTAGATGCGGCGGTGCTGTCCGCCCATCCCCAGGATGAAGAGGGGGATGAAGATGAAGTTGAAGGGGATGATGGTGCCCCAGAAGTGAATCTTGCCCAGGCGCTCGTCCATCATCTTCCCGAACATCTTCGGGAACCAGTAGGTGAAGGCGGCGAAGGTCCCGATGATGGCGATGGGGAAGAAGGTGTAGTGGAAGTGCGCCAGGACGAAGTAGGTGTCGTGGAAGTAGATGTCGGTCGCGCTGGCTCCCAGGAAGATCCCCGTGACGCCCCCGATGAGGAACTCCGCCATGAAGGCCAGCGCCCAGAGCATGGGCGTGGTGAGGCGGATGGAGCCTCCGTAGAGCGTGGCGATGATCACGAAACACAACTCGGCGATGGGCACCGAGATGAGGAGCGTCGTGATGGTGAAGACGTTCGCCATGCGCGGATCGATGCCCGCCACGAACTGGTGGTGCGCCCACACGAAGAAGCTCAGGACGCCGGTGGCCACCGCCGTGTAGAGCATGATCTTGTAGCCGAAGACCTTCTTGCGGGCGAAGGTGGCGATGATGTCGATGACGATGCCGATGGCGGGGAGGAGCACCACGTACACCTCGGGGTGGCCGAAGAACCAGAAGAGGTGCTGCCAGAGGATGGGGTCACCCCCCCGCGCCGGATCGTAGAAGCCCGTCCCGATGGTCTGGTCGAAGAGGAGCATGATGGCGCCGGCGATGAGCGGCCCCACCGAGAGCATGAAGAGGATGCTGGCGATGACGATCATCCAGCAGACCAGCGGGATGTCGTAGGCCTTCATCCCCGGCGCCCGGGAGTTCATGAGCGTGGTGATGAAGTTGATTCCGCCTAGGAGGAAGGCCACGAACTCCAGCGCCACCGCAATGAGCCAGAGCGTCGCTCCCAGGTCCGTCTGGTTGTACTCACCCGACGCCGAGAGCGGCGGGTACGCGGTCCAGGCGCCGCCGAAGCCCCCGCCCTTCACGAAGAGCGAGACCAGAAGCACGATGGCGCTCAGCAGAAAGACCTGGTAGGAGAGCCGGTTGATGCGCGGGAAGACCATGTCGTCCGCGCCGATCATGAGCGGGATCAGGTAGTTCCCGAAGGCGGCGATGAGCACCGGCATCGCCACCCAGAAGATCATGATGGACCCGTGGTTGGTCACCAGCGCGTTGTACTCGCCCGGCGAGACCTGGCCGAAGCCCGGGACGTTGATGCCGGGGAACGCCAGCTGCATCCGGAAGACGTACGCCATGTAGCCACCGATGACCGCCATCGCCATCCCGGTGAAGAGGTACTGCATGGCGATGATCTTGTGGTCGGTGGACCACAGGTACTTCAGGATGCCCTGGGGGCCGTGATGTTCCTCGTGCCCGTGGTGGGCCTCGTGCTGTACCGCGACGGCTGCTTCTGACATCTGGCTCTTCCTCGCCTACGGCATCGCCGGACTGGCCTGTCCGGCCATCCAGGATGCGTGCTGACTGGCGTCTTCGATGAAGATCTTGGCGGACATCACCCCGTGGCCGATCCCGCAGATCTCGGCGCACTGGATGTCGTATTCACCCGGCGTGGTGGGACGGAACCACCCGGTGATGGTGCGGCCGGGCACCGCGTCCTGCTTGATTCGGAAGACAGGCACCGAGAAGGAGTGGAGGACGTCCCGCGACTGGAGCTGGAAGTGGTAGGTCTTGTCCACCTCCACGTGGAGCTCGTCCACCGTGAAGATGTCGTCGGGGGTGTCCAGCTCGTTGTCGGGCCCCGGGTGCTGGAAGGTCCAGGCCCACTGCTGGCCGATGACCCGCACCGTGCTGTCCGCCTCCGGGAGCGTCTGCTTCACGTTGTACCACACCCGGATGGAGCCCACGATGATGAAGATGTCGCAGACCAGCACCAGTGCGTGGGGAATGGTGACCCACCGCTTGATGCGCTTCTCCTTTCCGGTGAGGTACTGCGACTTCTGGCCGGGGCGGGCGCGGAACTTCCAGATGAGCCAGAAGAAGATCCCCTCGGCCAGCAGGAACCAGAAGCCCACCAGGAGCAGGATGAGCATGATCATCCCGTCGATGCTCTGGGCGTAGGTGGACGCCTGGGTCAGGAAACGGGAGGGATTCATGGGGCTAGCCGCTCCTCGTCATGAAGATGATCACCAGCGCCGAGGCGCAGAACAGCACCGCGCCGATGATGGTGATCTTGAACGTCTTGTAGGCGTCGATGATGGCCGGATTCTCCTCGTCGGGCGGAGGAGGCGGCGGCGCCGGCTGGTTCGTCGGGCGCTCCTGGACGGCCGCGTCACTCATCGTACGGGTCTCCCGGTCAGCGTAGGGTCTGGATGTACGCCACGACGTCCGCCATGGCCTGCTCGTCCAGCGCCAGCGTGTTCACACGCATGGACGCGCCCCAGGTGTCTTCGGGGTGCGCGCCGCGGGCGCCCATCTTGAAGTCCTGGAGCTCGTGGACGAGGTACCAGTCGTCGAGCTGGACCAGCGGCGGCGCGTGCAGCAGCTCGTTGCCGCGCCCGTCGGCTCCGTGGCACGCGACGCACACCGCGTTGTAGCGCTCGGCGCCGGCGCCGGCGTTACCGTTGTGGAGCGTGCTGGGCGGATACGGAGGCTCGAGGCCCGCCACGTGCTCCGCCACCGAAGCAATGTCACCCTCACGGTTCAGCGTCAGCGCCATGGGGCGCATGCGCAGGCCCGGCAGGTCGTCGGGGTGCTTGCCCCGCCAGCCGTTCTGGAAGGCGGTGAGCTGCGCCTCGATGTACCACTGGGGCAGCCCGGCAATGGCCGGCGCCTCGATCTTCGCGTTGCCCTCTCCGGACTCACCGTGGCACGGCACGCACGTCTCGAAGAGCTCGGCGCCGCGCTCCGGTCCCGGAGGGGGTGTGGTCCCGCAGGCCGCGGCGGCGACGCAGAGCGCCACGGCGGCGGCCCGCCTGAGGATGTCGGTCCGTACCGTCATGAATGCGGTGGGGATAGTGGGATGGCCTCGTCGATCAGCATGATGGGGATATCATCCCGGATGGGGTACAGGCAAGCGCCGTCGGCGCGCACCAGCGCCGCCTCCAGCGGCTCCTGCACCACCTCGCCGGCCCGGTTCCGCACCTTCCCCTCACGGATCCGGGCGTTGACCTCGTCCAGCAGCGAGGCGTCGGCAGGACGCACATCCTGCTTCGTCTCGGGACAGACGAGGATCTCCAGCAGCTCCTGATCGACCATTCTCACCTGCTCGGTGTACCCGCCTTCAGGCTCCGCGGCGGGTGCCGGCCCCTGGTATCGGAATCGGAATCGTTCAACTTGATGCCGCGCGCTCGATGCCGACCGCGACCGGCTGCGGAGCCGCGTAACTTATAACTGTCCGGGCGACATGGGGAGACCGGGGGAGCGTCACGATGCGAGACACGGCAGCCAGGA
>WGEM01000590.1 GCA_015492755.1 Gemmatimonadota bacterium
AAGACATGGTGCAGGTGCTCTTCGGCTCCTCCGGCCTGGGGATTCTCCCGGTCCAGCCAGTTCACCACCAGCACGCGGAGGGGGCGTTGCGCCCTCGTCCCGACGCTCATGACTCCTCGGCGCGGCTCGCCTTGTAGAGCGCGTCCAGCACACCGTTGACGAAGCGGGGCGAGTCCTCACCCCCGTACGCTTCGGCGAGGCGGATGGCCTCCTGGATGGCCACCTTGGGCGGCACGTCGTCGAAGTAGAGGAGTTCGGTGGCTCCGATGCGGAGGATGGCGCGGTCGATCCTGGAGAGCCGCTCCAGCTTCCAGTTGTCCAGCGCCTCCTGCAGCCGCCCGTCGATCTCCGGCAGTCGCTGGTCCATCTCGGTGAGGAGCGCCCGCAGGTACGGGAGGCGCCGCTCGGCGATGCAACGGGTGCGCACCACGTCCACCAGAGCGTCGCGGAGCGTGCCGTCGAACCCCCCGCTCTCCCAGCGGTAGTGCACCTGGAGCGCCCAGGCCCGGGCGCGCACCCGGTCGAGGCGCTCGCGGCGCGTCATCTTCCCTTCGCTCACCGCTCCGCCAGCTTCCGGTAGACGTCGATCATCTCCAGCGCGCCCAGCGCGCACTCGTAGCCCTTGTTGTCCACGCCCTCCCCCGCGCGGGCGTAGGCCTGCTCCAGCGTGTCGGTGGTGAGGACGCCGAACATCACCGGGATGGACGCGGCGCGAGCCACCGCGCCCAGACCCGCAGAGGCTTCCTGGCAGACGTACTCGAAGTGGGGCGTCTCGCCGCGCACCACGCACCCCAGCGCGATGAGGGCGTCGTGGCGGGGCACCGCCACCAGCTTGGCGGCGGTCTGAGGGAGTTCCCACGCACCCGGTACCCGGATGATGTCCAGGTCGGCGGGCCGGGCGCCGTGCTCCACCAGGCAGTTGCGGGCGCCGTCCAGGAGGCGCTCGGTGACGTCGGAATGGAATCGGCTCACCAGGAGGGCGAAGCGCAGGCCGTCGGCCCGGTGGACGCCCCGACGGGCGGAGATGGAGGAGGCGGGTCCGCTCACAGGATGTGCCCCAGTTTGGTGCGCTTGGCTTCCAGGTACTTCTGACTGTGCGGCGTGGCCGGGACCTTCAGCGGCACCCGGTCGGTGATCTCCAGATCGTAGCCGTCCAGCCCGACGATCTTGCGCGGATTGTTGGTGAGGAGCCGGATGGAGTGGAGGCCGAGATCCAGGAGGATCTGAGCGCCGATCCCGTAGTCGCGCAGGTCCGGCTTGAACCCCAGCTTCTCATTGGCTTCCACGGTATCCAGGCCTTCGTCCTGGAGCCGGTACGCCTTGAGCTTGTTCACAAGCCCGATGCCCCTGCCCTCCTGGCGGAGGTAGACCACGGCGCCCTCTCCCTCCTCCTGGATGCGCCGGAGAGCCGCCTCCAGCTGTGTGCCGCAGTCGCACCGCAACGACCCGAACACGTCGCCCGTCATGCACTCGGAGTGCATGCGTACCAGCACGTTCTCCTTTCCGGCGATGTCTCCCTTCACCAGCGCCACGTGCTCGCGGTTGTCCAGGACCGACCGGTACGCGATGACGCGGAAGTCCCCGAACTGCGTGGGCAGCTCCGCCTCCGCAACCCGCTCCACGATGCGCGTGCGCCGGAGGCGGTACGCCACCAGCTGCGCCACGGTGATGAAGCGGAGATTGTGCTCGCGGGCGAACTCGTGCAGCTCCGCTCGTCGCGCCATCGTCCCGTCCTGGTCGAGGATTTCACAGATGACGCCCACCGGCGGCAGACCCGCCAGCTCCGCCAGATCCACCGCCGCTTCCGTCTGCCCCACCCGCCTGAGCACGCCGCCGGGCTTGGCTCTCAGGGGGAAGATGTGGCCGGGCCGGCGCAGGTCCTCGGGTTTCGTCCGGGGATCCATGAGCACCTGGATGGTCCTGGCACGGTCCTGCGCGCTGATCCCCGTGGTGACGCCGAAGCGCTGGTGCGCATCCACCGAGACGGTGAACGCCGTCCGGTGCGGATCGGTGTTGCGCTCCGTCATGAGCGGAAGGTCCAGGGCGTCGGCGCGCTCGTCCGTCATGGGCACGCAGATCAGGCCGCGCCCGTACTTCGTCATGAAGTTGATGTGTTCCGGCGTCACCTTCGCCGCCGCCATGACGAGATCGCCTTCGTTCTCGCGGTCCTCGTCGTCGGCCACGATGATCATCTCACCGCGGCGGATGGCCTCGATGGCGTCCTCCACCCGGTCGAACGTCATGGTGCGTCCTCCCCCTGCCGTCGGGGCACGGCGCCGCGTGTCTCCAGGACACGGGCCACGAATTTGCCGATCATGTCGCCTTCGATGTTCACGGGATCGCCCCCTCGGAGCGACCCGAGGTTCGTGTGTTCGTAGGTGTAGGGAATGAGCCCGATCCGGCATACGCCGGGTGCGGGCAACTCGCTCACCGTGAGGCTTACCCCGTTGATGGCGATGGATCCGTGCACCACGGTGACATCCAGGATCTCGCCGGGGACCTCCACATCCATCAGCCAGAACTCGCCCTCTTGTAC
>WGEM01000591.1 GCA_015492755.1 Gemmatimonadota bacterium
CCAAGAAGAAGGCCGCTCCCAAGAAGAAGGCTGCCGCCAAGAAGAAGAGCGCCGCCAAGAAGAAGGCCGCTCCCAAGAAGAAGGCGAGCCGGAAGAAGAAATAGCGGCCCACCCGCGTCCATTACGGGTGCAGATGTGGAAGGCGCCGGCGCTCCAAGGAGCGCCGGCGCCTTCCACATTGATGGTGCCGGTTCAGAGTGAACGCAGGTAGTCCATCACGCGACGGTACTCCTCCTGCACGCGCTCGAAGACCTCCCGGACTCCGCCGGCATCGTCTGAGCCCGCGGCCTCCTCCAACTGCTGGAGCAGCTCCGCGAGGCGCGTGGCGCGAATGTTTCCCGAAGACGACTTCAGGCTGTGCGCCGCCGCCCGGGCTCCCTCCAGATCGCCGGCCGCCACGGCCTCCGATAGCCGCTCCATGAGCGTGGGCGCTTCGCCCACGTAGACCTGCAGCGTGCTGTCCACCACCGCCTCGATTCCCGCCTCGCGCATGACGGCACGAAACCCCTCCACGTCCACCGGTGGTGTCCCTTCGCCTTCCATCTCGCGTACCCTCGGTTCCGGAGTTTCTCCACGGCGGCCCCCGGGCCGCGTCCACTTGTCAATCACGGCATAGAGCTCGTCCGGCTTGAACGGCTTGGCCAGGAAGTCGTTCATCCCCGCCTCCACCGTGCGCTGTCGCTCCTCCTGAAACGCATGCGCGGTGAGGGCGATGATGGGCAGATCCGTATAGCCCTCTTCGCGGATGCGGCGGGCCGCTTCCAGACCGTCCATCCGCGGCATCTGAATGTCCATCAGCACCACGTCGTAGGCGCCCTTCTTCACCGCCTGCCAGGCATCGTACCCATTCTCCACCAGATCCACGCGGTAGCCTCGCTTCCCGAGAAGCGCCAGCGCCACCTGCTGGTTCACGGCGTTGTCCTCCGCCAGCAGGATGGAGAGATCCCGTGCACCCCAGTGAAGCGACTCCTCGGTGATGAGCCTCCGCTCACCACCGGGCGGAGCGTCCGTACTCAATACAGCGCCGACTGCTTTCAGCAGGTCGTCACGCGCAACCGGCTTGGACAGGTAGGCCCCGACGCCCAGCTCCCGCGCACGCGCGCGTTCGGACGAAGCGGCCGACGATGTGAGCATGATCAGTTTCACATGCCGAAGCGACGGATCCGCCACCACCGCTTCCGCCAGCTCGAACCCGTCCCCGTTCGGCATGAGGTGATCCAGCACCACCGCGTCATACTGCGCGTCGCCTGCGGCCGCCCTCATGCGCTCCAGCGCGCCGGCGGCACTGTCCGCCTCATCCACCCGGGCTCCCGCTCTCTTCAGGGCCTCCGACGCCACCTGCCGCGCCGTCGCGTTGTCATCCACCACCAGCACCCGCTTGCCCGTCAGCGTCGCCGTACTCGTGGTTCGCGGACGGCGGACACCCGTGGCTACCGGGAACTCCACCGTGAAGGAGAACTCACTCCCCTCACCGGGGGCACTCACGAGATCGAGATGTCCGCCCATGAGCTCCACCAGCCGCCGAGAGATCGCCAATCCCAGACCCGTCCCTCCGTAGACGCGGGTGGTGGATTGATCCGCCTGGACGAACTCCGAGAAGATGGCCTCTCGGTGTTCCTCCGCGATACCGATGCCGGTATCACGGACGGAAAAACGCACGCGTGCCGTCTCGTCGTCGCCGCCCACCCTCTGCACCGATAGGACCACCTCACCCTCGTCGGTGAACTTCACGGCGTTCGAGACCAGGTTGCTCAGCACCTGTCTCAGGCGGGTAGGATCTCCGCGCACGAAGTCCGGCACGTCCTCCCCCATTCCCACCACCAGCTCCACACCCTTGCTCGCAGCCTGCCCGCCGAACACCTGAGCGGCGTCGTTCGCCACCTCCGGCAGCGAAAACACCACCGACTCCAGGTCCAGCTGACCCGCCTCGATCTTGGAGACGTCCAGGATGTCGTTGAGGATGCGGAGGAGCCCATCGGCCGAGGACTTCACCACCCGGAGCGCTCGCAGTTGCTCGTCGGTGAGGTCCGTGTCCATGACGAGTTCCAGCATGCCCAGGATCCCGTTCATGGGGGTGCGGATCTCGTGGCTCATGGACGCGAGGAAGGCGCTCTTCGCGCGTGCCACCGCCTCCGCGTCCGCACGGGCGCGCTCCTGAGCCTCCCTCGCCCGGACGGCTTCGGTCACGTCCTCCGCCACGAGAATCATCCGGCCTGCGGCTTCCTCACCCGCAATGGTTCCGGAGATCCGGAGCCACGTATCTCCGGCGCTCCGCCCCCGGAATCGGAGTTCCGCCACCGTCGCCGCCCCCTCCTCCACCGATTCGAGGAATCTCTCGAGCGCTCGCTGGTCGTCGGGGTGGGGCACCAGTTCCGGGAGCCTGCGTCCCCGCACCTGGTCCCACCGGAGTCCGGTAATGCGCTCGAACGCGGGATTCGCGCCCACCACCCGTCCCAGCTCATCCAACACCACGATGGCGCTGGGCGCATTACTCACCAGGGCGTTGAGGAAGTCTCTCCCCCGCGCTGTGGCGCGCTCCGACATCCGCAGGCGCGTCGCGGTCTCCACCTGGCTCACCAGCATGCGGTGGGCGCGGGCGTGGACGGTGACCATGAAGGGCGCATAGAGCGCAATCACCAGGAGGAGCGTCACGTGATCCCGGGTGAGCCCCGAAGCTCCGACGAGCACCACCAGCGATCCCAGGAGAATCCCCATGAATCCTAGAAACGCCCGGGTGTCCGCCACCATCGTGGATGTGGCCGCGGCGATGAGTCCCGCCACGATGATCACGATCATGGCGAGTTCGTGCTCCGGCACACCCGTGAGCAGGAGCACCAGCACCGCCCAGAGCGCCGCCGAGATCCAGATGTCGCGGCGGAGGATCTGACGCAGATGCGACGGCTCCTCAGTCTCCACGTCGATCCGTCGCCGCCAGAGTCCGCGTAGCCCCGCCAGGACCGTGAAGAGCACGAACCACGCGATGAGCACCGGCCGGTCCAGCACCGGCCAGAAGACGTAGACCGAGACCGCCGCCAGGAGCGTCTGGCCGACCTCCGACATGGCGCGTGCGCGGAAGAGATGTGCGGCCAGCGCCTCCTCCCGCTGGCGATGGACGTGCTCCTCCACCGCCGCCGGATCGGTGGCCGGGAAGAGCGGGTCGGTCTCGGTGACGTCCGGAGAGGTCACGGGCCGGGAGAGGGTGGGCGCATCCATCTCCCGCAATATCGGCCCGAGCGCACCCGAACTCCAAGCCACCGAGGCATGCGTTGCGCTGGCCGGCCGTTGGCGTAGAATCCGCCCGCGTACATGCTTTCGCCATCACCCACAACATTTCCGACTTCTGTTCGTGACCGGATACGTCAGCACCCGCGGCGGCGACCGAACCGACCTGCGTGACGCGGTCCTTCGCGGCCTCGCGCGGGACGGGGGGCTCTACGTGCCGGAGGCGCCCCGGAACCTGGCTCCGCTGGACGGCGTTCCCCACGGCGACTTCCAGGCGTTCGCGCGGGTCGCTTGCACCGAGCTCCTGGGCGAGGCGCTCCCTCCCGACGCCGCCGGAGAGGTGGCCGACCGGGCCTTCACCTTTCCCGTGCCCGTGGTGGAAGTGGAGCCGGGGGTGCTCCTCATGGAGCTCTTCCACGGTCCCACGCTGGCGTTCAAGGACGTGGGCGCACGGTTCATGGCGTCGGTCCTGGAAGGGCTCGGCACCGAGCGGGACGACGGGGGGCGCGAAACCACGATCCTGGTGGCCACGTCCGGCGACACCGGCGGCGCCGTCGCCGCGGCATTCCATGGCCGGCCGGGGTTTCGCGTCGTCGTCCTCTTCCCCGCTGAGGGGGTGAGTCCCCAGCAGCGGCGACAGATGACCACGCTGGGGGGCAACGTCTGCGCGCTGGCCGTCCGCGGGAGTTTCGACGACTGCCAGAGGTTGGTCAAAGAGGCGCTGGGCCGAGTCGATCTGGCGGAGTGCCACGGGCTCACCTCCGCCAACTCCATCAACGTGGCCCGCCTCCTACCACAGACGCTCTACTACGCCTACGCCGCAGCTCTCCTGGATGCCGCGCCGCACTTCGTAGTCCCCAGCGGCAACCTGGGTAACCTCTGCGCGGGCCTCCTGGCCGCACGCTGGGGACTACGAAGTGCGGCGCGGCATCCAGGAGAGCTGCGGCGTAGGCGTAGTAGAGCGTCTGTGGTAGGAGGCGGGCCACGTTGATGGAGTTGGCGGAGG
>WGEM01000592.1 GCA_015492755.1 Gemmatimonadota bacterium
GTGGAGGTCGTAGACGTCCACCTTGCCCGGCTCGGCCCCCTTCCCCTCCACGCTCACGAATGCGTAGCGGCCGTCGGGCGAGATGGCCACACCGTGCGTGACGGTGGTGGAGGAGGACCGCACCGCCAGACGCTCGCCGGTGGCCGTGTCGAAGAACTGCACGGCGCCGGCACCCTTCAGCGTCGCCACCAGGAGGCCACCGTCGGGTGTCACGCCCAGGTTGTAGGGCGCGCGTCCTGCGGGCCAGCGCGCCCGGACCCGCCAGCCCTCGCGCTCCACCACCAGGATGTGATCCGCCTTGTTGCACGCCACGTAGAGGAGTGCGCCGTCGGGGGAGGGCTGGACCCAGGTGGGGGAGCAGGTGGGATTCTTCATCTCCCGCATCGCGTCCGCCCCCTCCGCCACCGGTCGGGTGAGTCCCCGGGGCCCGGTGAGCACCTCCTCCACCACGTAGTCGTGGATGGGTGCCTCGTGGTCCACCGCCACGGAGAAGCGGCGGGACACCTCGAAGGTCCGGGTGTCGATCTCCACCAGCTGGTCGTCCATCATGCAGTTGGAGTAGGCGAAGAGCCCGTCGGGCGCGAGACGGAGTCCGTGGGGCATGGTGCAGGTGGGGATCTGCTCCACCTCCACCATGTCGGGGGTGTAGACCACCGACACCGTGGAGGGCAGGTGCTCCCCGTGGAGGTTGAAGTTCGCCACGAAGGCGAAGAGCCCGTCCGGCGTGAGGTCCAGCGTGGCGGGGAAGTTGCCCAGGAGGATGGGCTCCGCCACCAGCGTGTCAGGGCCGGCGTGGTACTTCCAGAGCTTTCCGTCGGGGACGCCGTGGGCGGTGGTCATGTAGAGGAACTGCCCGTCCGGCGAGACGTTGAGGCCATGGGGGCCTTCCGTCTCCACCGCCAGCTCGCCCACCGGCGTGGTCCGCTCCACGTGCAGGCCTTCCCCGTCCAGACGGATGCGGTGGATGAGGTCTGCCGACTCGGCGCCCACATACACGTAGTACACGGTGTCGGTGGCAGGGGGCGTCGGTGCGGCCGGCGCGGATGCGAGGAGGGCGGCAAGGAAGAACGAGACGGTCATGGCATTCCAGGTGATGCGTACGGAGCGGTGAGGCGCTTGCGCGGCGCGTCGAGACGGTGGCACGTTGCCCGCCGGCCCCCGTCGTGGGTCACGTAATAGGCCGCACCATCGCATCCATTTCAAGAGAAGGACGCATGAGACCCTCCCCCCTTCCCCGGACCGCCACGCTGGCGGCGGTGCTCCTCCTACTCACGCTCTCCCCCTCCCATCACGCTGCGGCGCAGGACGCCCGGCTGGCGGCGGGGCTTCGCGTTCGATCGCTGGCGACGGAGCCCGCCGAGCTTGTGCTGGACGCCGGAGCGTCGCTCCCGGTACGGATCGTGGCGCTGGACGCCCAGGGGCGGGAGGTGGAGGACGCGGTGCTCCGTATCCGCGGGCGCGGCGTTCAGTTCGCGGACGGCGTGCTCAGCGCCGCCGCCGGAGGCGACTACCAGCTCTTCGTGAGCGTGGTGCTTCCGCCGGATGCCGCGCAGCGTCCCGTGAGCGCCGTCTTCCCGGTGCACGTGCGGTGGCCCCGCGTGGAGCGGGTGGAGGTGCGGCCCGAGCGCGCGCTCCCCCTCTACGAGGGCACCGAACTCCGCTACCGTGCGGAAGCGTACCTCCCCGGCGGCGCGCCCAGGGGTGACGCCGTCTTCACGTGGCGCTCCTCCGATCCGGACGTGATGGAGGTGGACGCCTGGGGCCGGGTGCGGGGCGTGCGCCCCGGACAGGCGACGCTCGTGGCCTCCTTCGAGGGCGTGGAGGGCACGGTGGAGGTGAAGGTGCGGCCGCTGGACGCCGATCGGCTGGAAATCCGCGGCGGGGCCGACCGCGCCCGGCAGGGCGACGTCCTCACCTTCCACGCCGTGGCGGTGGCCGGGTCGGGGGAGCGCACCGACGTGCCGGTGACGTGGGCCGTCTCCTTCGAGCCCGACGACACCATCCACGCGCCCGGCGCCGCCGGGATCGTGGAGGACGGCAAGTTCGTGGGCGAGGTGCCGGGGCGCTACACGGTTCTGGCCACCGTCGGAAACCTGGCGGCGCGTCGGGTGGTGGACGTCCGCCCCCGCGACGTCGTTCAGGACATCGAACTCCTGGGCCGGGGCGCCGTGAACGATCAGCGTACCTCCGATCTCTGGGTCTACGAGGGGGTGGACGGACGCGACTACGCCGTCACCGGCACCTGGGGCGCCAACGGGTGGGCGTTCTTCTGGGACGTCACCGATCCCACGCAGATCGTCAAGATCGATTCCATCCAGGTGGACGCGCGCACGGTGAACGACGTGAAGGTGGCGCCCAGCGGCCGCTGGGCGGCGCTCTCCCGGGAGGGGGCCTCCACGCGTAAGGACGGCCCGGTGCTGGTGGATCTCTCCGACCCCTCCGACCCCGAGATCGCCACCTACATCGAGGACCCCCACATCACCGGCGGCGTCCACAACATGTTTGCCACCGACACCCACCTCTTCGCGCTCTCGGGGGGTGACAAGTACGTCATCTTCGACGTCACCGACATCCACCGCCCGCGGTACGTGTCGGAGTACAACCACCCCAACAGCCGCATCCATGACGTGTGGGTGCACGACGGCATCGCCTACTCCTCGGAGTGGGGCACGGGGGTGGTGGTTGTGGATGTGGGCAACGGCCGTTGGGGCGGCACCATCGAAAAGCCGGTGTTCGTCACCGCGGTGCCCTATCCCGTGGGACGCACGCACGCCGCCTTCCCGTACTACTCGGAGTCGGCGGGGCGCTTCTACCTCTTCCTGGGCGACGAGATCATGGGGCGCGGCAACCAGGCGTGGCGGGGCACGGGCCTGAACCGCGTGCCCTCCGGGCCCGACGGGACGCCGGTGGCCTTCAGCGGCTACATCCACATCATCGACTTCACCGACCCCATGAACCCGAAGGACGTGGCGCGCTACGAGGTGAAGGAGTTCGGCACCCACAACATGTGGGTGGAGAACGACATCCTCTACCAGGCCTACTACGACGGAGGCGTGCGGATGGTGGACGTGAGCGGCGAACTCATGGGAAACCTGTACGATCAGGGTCGCGAAATCGCCGTGTTCAAGCCGTTTACGCCTCACGCCTTCACGCCCAACGTGAGTGTCGTATGGGGGGCGCAACCCTACAAAGGCAACATCTTCTTCAGCGACCTGGCGTCGGGGCTGTGGGCGGTGAAGCTGAAGCCGGTTCGCCGGCCGGTGAGCTGAGACCGGGCGGCGCGGCGCTCAGGCCACGCCCGCACCGGTGAGTTCGTCCAGCGTCACCACCCTGCCCCGCTCCGCCCAGCGAGCCAGCGTGGATTCTTCGGGCTCGAGCCCCAGACCCCAGGTGGCATCACGGACGGCGGTGACGGGGTAGCCACGCTCCTGAAGGCCGTCCACCGCCTGCGTAACGCATACGTCGCGGGCCACACCCACCACCACGAACTCCAACGGGCGTCCCAGCTCCTCCTCCAGCGCCTTCAGGAACGCCTCGGTGGCGGCGTTGCCTTCGAAGACGTTGAACCGGGTCTTCTGGATGAAGACGGGCCGGCCCTCTCGCACCGCGGTGCGCGCCACCGCACGGGCTGTGTCTTCGTCGGCGTCGAAGGGGAGCACCACGGGATCCCGGGGCCGGATGGGCTCGATGATCTCCGCGCCGGCACGCTCCTCCGGATCGGGGGAGCGCCCCATGCAATGGGGCGGGTACGTGCCCTTTTCGGCGTCGGGCTGCTCGGGATCGATCTCGGGATCCTCCAGGCCGTGCCAGTCTCCGGTATAGACCAGCACGTCACAGTGCTCCCGCATCCACCCCACCGCCCGCTGGAGATCCGGGACGATCCGGGTCGACCCCTCGTCGGTGGGGTCGAAGAGGTTCCGGACGTAGAGTCGTCCCCGGGGGTCCAGAAAGTCCACCTGGGCGTCCACGATCCATCCGATCCGTGCGTTCATCGTACCAACTCCAGGCGTTCGTTGGGCCGGTACCACCGGCCGACCTTGGCGACCGGCTTCCCTTCCACCCGCACCACGTCGGCGGTGTAGTCGTAGCTGCCGCGCATGAGCGCCGATCCGACGCCGTACGCGTCTACGGGAACCTGCTCCACCTCGAAGGTGCGGATCTTGTCTGCGGTGAATCCACCGGATACCACGATTTTTACATGCTGGAAGCCCTCGCGATCCAGCGCTTCCCGGGTCCGGAGCACCAGCCGCGGGTTGACGCCCCTGGGATCGAAGTCGCCCATCTCCGGAATGATGGAGCGATCCACCAGATTCTGAGAGGTGTCCAGGCGCACCCCCCAGAGCCGCTCGCCCAGCGTCCGGGCCACCTTCAGCGAGGTGCCCACGCAGTCGTTGTCGAAGTCCACCAGCGAGATGACCCGCACGTCCTCGGGCATGGCGTCGGCGAAGGCCTCGGTGGCCCGCACGGTGTCCCCCCCGAAGGCGGCGATGAGCCCGTGGGGCACCGTGCCGATGCCCTCCGAGCCCCACCACGACGCCTGCGCGTCGGTGGAGACCCCGATGGCGCCTGCCACGTGCGCGGCCCACCCGTCGCCGGTCTGTACCATCCAGTGGTCGTGGCGTGCCGGGAAGAACATGACGGGCCGCGGCCACGCCGCCTCCACCACGGCGCGGGTGTTGGTGGCGATGCGCGTGCGCCGGGCCAGGACTCCGATGTAGAGCGTTTCCAGGTGCACGAACGCCGTGTAGGGGCCGGTGATGTGCATCACCGTCTCCCACGGCGCGGCGCGGTCTCCGTCCCTCAGCGCCCGTACCTCCAGGTCGTCGAAGCTGTAGCCCTCCGTGAGGCAGAGCTTCAGAATGGCGATGGCCTCATCCGTGCCCGCCACGAAGGCGTCCCGTTTCTGGAACACCTGCATCGTCACCACCGGATCGTGCCGGTGGTGGAGGAGCACCTCGCGGGTGCGCACGAAGTACTTATCGGAGTAGTACCCGGCGCGCATCTTCTCCACCGGGAGCTGAAAGATCCCGGGATCGAGGCGCTCCGGCAGCCGGATGGGCTCCGGCGGGCCCGGCGGCGTGCTCCGTCGGGTCATGGCGATGAGGCGTGGAGGAATGGAAACCGGGAGGTCCCGGCGGGCAGGCTCAGACGCTGCAGGTCATGTCCTCTGCGCAGCACATGGGCGACTTGATCATGCCGTGACCGTCGGGGCACTTGGAGACCTGAACGGTGCTGCCGTCGTCCTTCGTGAGCGTGTCGTTCACCAGCTCCTTCCCGCACTTCGCGCACGTGAGGTTTACGCTCATGCCGCACTTGTCGCACGTGTACGTCGCCATGGATTCCTCCCAGAGAGTGTGTAGAGTGTGTCCGCGCCGAAGTCTAACGAGGCGGCGCCGGATTGGCATCCGTGCGGCGGGGCGCTCCGGCCCCGTCCCCTGAGCCCGCCGCCCCGCGGGGCTCCGGAAGCCCGTCGGGGTGCAGGACCCGGCCGGGCCGCGGGTCCAGGTCGATCATGAAGGTGGAGCCCTTCCCGGGTTCGCTGTCCGCAGCGAGTTCGAATCCCATGGCGCGGCAGATGGAGCGGGAGATGGCCAGCCCGAGCCCCGTGGACCCCGCCTCCTTTCGCGGGCGGCCGTCCTCTCCGAACGCTTCGAAGACGGCGTCCAGCCGCTCCGGGTCGATGCCTTCGCCGGTATCCAACACACGGATCATCTTCGGCGTGCCGTCCGGCTCCGCCTGCACCTCGACGCGCACGTAGCCGCGCCGGGTGTGGCGGAGCGCGTTGGTGACCAGATTGATGAGCACCTGACGCAGCCGGGCCTCGTCGGCACGCAGCGGCGCCAGCTTCCTGGGGAATGCCACCGACACCCGGACGGCGTCACTCTGCGTTCGCGGCTCCAGCTGGCGTACGGTGTCGCGGATCAACTCCTCCAGGTCCAGCTCCTGCCAGTCCAGATCCACGCCGCCTGCCTCCAGGCGTGCGATGTCGATCACGTCGTTCACGAGCGCCAGGAGGTGCATGGCCTCACTGCGCACCTGCGTGAGATACTCCAGATCCTGAGGTGGCCTTCGGTCGTCCGCCAGCATGGTGCTGGCGAACCCGATGATCCGGTTCAGCGGCGCTCGGAACTCGGCGCTCACGCGGGCGAGGAACCGGCTCTTGGAACGGCTGGCCATCTCGGCGCGGTAGCGCGCTTCGTCCAGCTCGATGGATTGGGACTCGAGCTTCAGGATGAGGTTGCGCGCCTCCAGCGTGCGCTCCTGCACGTTCCAGGGAAGCCCCGAGATGGACACGAGATACGCCGAGAGCGTGGCCAGGACGGCCATCTTCAGGAGCTCGGTGCTCCACGGGACGGCCGCCCCCTGCCCTGCCGCGAGGAGGAGCAGGAGCCCAGCGTAGCAGAGGAGTCCCAGCCCGGCCATGAGCGCCGCGCGGCGGCGACCGATCCACATCTGATCGGCGACGCGGATGAGGTAGATGGGCCAGATCCAGCTCTCCGTGCCGCCGGTGGCCCATACGCCCGCCGTGAAGATCGGCAGGTCCGCGATGAGGAAGACCGTGCCCAGGTGGAGTCGCCGCAGCCGCGCGAAGAACTTCTTGAGCACCACGTACTGGATCGCTACGTAGGGCTCGAGGATGAGCGCCAGCACGAGGATGCGGTCCCAGAGGGGTTCGCCGAAGACCACGAGGTTGTGGTAGACGGCGAACGCCACGACGGCCTGGAGGCCGATGACGCGCCGGAGAGGGACCTCCTCCACGTTCAGCGCGTAGAGCCCCGGAATGGGCTCGCGGTCCGGCGCGTGCAGCGCCAGCGACGCCTCCACCTCCTCCATCGGGGGGAGGTCCAGCCTGGGCCTACCCGCCTCGTCTCGCGCGTCCGGCATTCGACGGATCCTCTGGGCACGTACGGGGACCTTCCCTGGGGGCGCCAAAGGATAGACGCACGGACCCGGCACGTCCAGCGTGCCGCGGGAGGCCTGAGGCTTGTTCCGGTCCTCGTGCACCACGATACTCCGCCATCATGGTGACGCTCCTCTGGATCCTCGCGGTGGCGCTGGGCACCTCGTTCCTGTGCTCCATCCTCGAGGCGGTCTTCCTCTCGGTGACGCGCTCCTATATCGCCGTCCTGCGGGAGCGCGGCGAGTGGGCCGGGGAGTGGCTGGAGGCGGCGCAGAAGAATGTGGACGAGCCCATCGCCGCCATCCTCACGCTCAATACGGTGGCCCACACCATGGGCGCCACGCTCTCCGGCGCGGTGGCGGCGGATGTGTTCGGGGACGCATGGGTGGGGGTGTTCTCCGGTGTGCTCACCTTCGCGGTGCTCATCCTCACCGAGATCGTTCCAAAGACCATCGGCGCCACCTACTGGAAGCAACTGGCCCGGCCCACCGCCTACATCCTCCGCATCCTGGTGACGGTGATGAAGCCCATCGTCGTGCCGCTGGGGTGGCTCTCCCGGGCGCTCACCGGCACCTCCGAACGGCCCAGCGTGAGCCGTGCGGAGATCGAGGTTCTGGCGGAGATCGGGCGGCGGGAAGGCACGCTGGACGAGGACGAATGGAGGGTGGTGACCAGCGTCATCCGCCTCGACGAGGTTTCCGTGGGCGAGGTGATGACGCCCCGCACCGACATGACCGCCGTTCCGGTGGAAGCCACGCTGGAGGAGGTGGAGCGGGTGATGCTGGAGACGGGCCACCTCCGCATTCCCGTCTATGACGGCACCATCGACAACATCGTGGGCGTGGTGGTGGCGCGGGACCTGTGGCGGGCGCTGCGGGAAGGCACGCCCACCCGAATCCGGGACCTCCTCCGGCCCCTACCCTTCGCGCCGGCGTCCAAGCCGGTGGAGGACCTCATCGCCGAGATGCGCTCCGAACGGGTGAAGATGGCCATCGTGGTGGACGAGTTCGGCGGCACGGCCGGGTTGGTGACGCTGGAGGACCTCATCGAGGAGATCATCGGTGAAATCCGCGACGAGCACGAACACGACGAACCCGAGCCCTTCCAGGATCTCCCCGGGGGGCGAGTGCGGGTCTGGGGTGGCGTCTCGCTGAGGGAAGCGAGCCAGCGCCTCGGCTTCAAGGTGGGCGAGAACGAGGACGAAGGCTACGATACGCTGGCGGGGTTCGTCATCGGCAAGCTGAACCGCATCCCGCAGCCCGGAGACCTGGTGGAGGTGGAATCGGGGACGCTCCAGGTGACCCGGATGAAGGGACGCCGGATCGAGTATCTGCTGTTCGTTCCTCGGGACTCCCCGGCGGAAGTGGGCAGAGATTGAGAGATTGGAGGGAAGCGCCGGCCTCTATCCCCCGGCCTCCTCCGGTGCCGGCGCGGCGGGGACGTAGTCGGCGTCGGCGTCCGTCCCTTCCAGCGCGCGCTTCTCCTCCTGTTCCTCGAGCCAGAAGGAGATGGCCAGGAGCACCGCGCCGCACGTGATGGCAATGTCCGCCACGTTGAAGATGGGGAAGTGCCAGAACCCCAGATCCAGCGGGCCGATGAAGTCCACCACACCGCGGTCCCACCGGACGCGATCATAGAGGTTGCCCAGCGCGCCCGAGACCACCAGCGAAATGGCGAAGATGCGGAGTCGGTCGTCGGCGTGTGCCTGCTTGAAGAGCATCGCCAGGAGCACCAGCGCCACCAGGGTGATGGGGATGAAGAGCCAGCGCGAATCCTCACCCACCCGGAGGCCGAACGCCGCCCCCTTGTTGAAGGCGAGCGTCAGCGGGATGAGCCCTCCGAAGAGCTCAGAGCTGCGCGCCACCAGCGCCTCCAGCGCCCAGCGCTTGGTCCAGAAGTCGAGGGCGAGAACGGTGGAGGCGGTGACGCCGAGAATGGCCAGCTTGGTGCGCACGGGTTCCTGGTGGTGTTCAGGCGAATGTGGGGATCGTGTCCTGTACGCTTGGCGGCTGCGTGGGTTCCTCCGGAAGGCGCCGGGAGGTCGGAGAGGCGAAGGCCTCCCCGACCACCGCAGGCGTTACCCGCGCAGCGAGGCGATATAGGCCGCGACGTCCTTCATCGCCTTCTCGTCGGGGAGAACCTTGGCCATGGGCGCCATCTGGCTCCCGAAGGGGTCGTTGGGCCCGCCCCGGATCCCCTCCTTGAAGTTCTTGAGCTGGCGCACGATGTACCAGTCGCCCTGCAGCGTGAGGTCGGGTGCGTTCAGCTCCTTGTTTCCCCTCGCATCGGCGCCGTGGCAAGCTGCGCAGGGTGCGTACAACGCCTTCCCCGCCGCAGGATCGCCCTGGGCGGCGGCGGATCCCGCCAGCGACGCGGTGAGCACTCCGGCGAGCGTCCATGTTCGGATCCTCATGAGGCAGGCTCCATATCGGGGTACGGTCTGAGCGGAGGGAGGGTCGCGTCCGGCAGTGGGGCCGGGACGGCGGCAACGAATCGTGTGTGGTCGCGGATGCGATACCGGATCTAAGGTGACATACCGGCGGGGGACGCGGTAGTGCGACGTGAGGTGCACCTGCATCGTGGGCCCCGTCACGCTCGGGTTACGTCTTCCACGCCTTCCGTTACGGTGGCGTCACGCACCGCGGTGCATCCTGTATCGCGAAGCAGGGCGGCGCCTTCCGGCGGGACGCGCCGTCCGGTACGTAGACTCTGTCAGAAGGAGTATGATTGTGGCCTGCGTCGCCTACCGGGCTCCGCCCGGACGCCCCCGACCGGTTGCATCGGGGGTCATCGTCTTTGCCGGTACTCTGGTCCTCTCCGCGTGCGTGGACGGAACCCGGGCTCTGGCTCCCCCCGATGCGCCCGATCCAACCGTTGAGGCCGCGTCGTTCGTCGCTGATGCTGCGGAGCGGATCCCCGCCGTCATCGCCTCCCTGGAGGACCTGCGGACGTGGTTCCTTCCTGCCACCTCCCACGAGCTCACCGGCAGGATTACGCCTGCGGTCCGTGCGGTGGAGGTGTCTCTGGAGGCCGCCGATGCCCGGAGAGTCCAGGAAGGGCTGGGCAGGTTGGTCTCCGAGATGGCCGGCACGGACCTGCGCGCCGGGGGCCCGGAGGGCCTCATCGCCCTGGATGTGGTGGAGATCACCGCCCGGGCGACGGGCCAACTCCTGGGTGAGCCGGCGCCCCTCTTCGAGATCCTGGAATCCCGGGCTGCGGTCGTCTCCGTGGTCCCTGGCAACATGGGAGGAACATCCTGATGAAGACAGCAACTGCGGGCCGTGGAGGCGGCCGGTGGGGTGGCCACGGGCCCGTGTCGTGGGCCCTGGCGGTATGGGTCGCCGTGCTTGCCGGGTTCGTCGTCCTGCCCCCCGCGGAACTCTCCGCGCAGGCGCCGCGCTCCGAGAAGTCCAAGAAATCCAAGAAGTCCAAGAAGAACGGGGGTGGGGGAGCCGCGGTGGCCGCCGACGGCGTTCTGTATGCCTGCTACGTCCCCCGTTCCGGTGTGGTGTACCGGATCAGGACCGGCAACACGCCGCGACAGTGCTTGAGCCGGCGGCACATCGAGTTCAGTTGGAACGAGCAGGGGCCGGAAGGACCGGTGGGGCCCCAGGGGCCTGCGGGGCTGGCAGGACCGCCGGGTGCGGACGGAGCGCCGGGTCCCCAGGGGCCTGCGGGGCCGGCAGGACCGCCGGGTGCGGACGGAGCGCCGGGTCCGCAGGGACCGGCGGGACCGGCAGGGCCGGCAGGTGCGGACGGAGCGCCGGGACCGCAGGGTGACCCGGGGCCCGTGGGACCTCCGGGACCGGCAGGGCCAGCAGGACCGGTGGGGC
>WGEM01000593.1 GCA_015492755.1 Gemmatimonadota bacterium
CCCGGGATCCGTCGACGGGCTCCCCCCCCGGGTGATCGCCTTACGGACGGACGGCGGGAACTTTCGCTTCGACCCCGCGGGGCTGGTCGTGGAGCCCGGCTCCAGCGTGACCTGGCTCAACATGGGCGACTTTCACACCACCACCGCATTCCACCCGGCGAATGACAACCTCGTGCCGGGCCGGCTCCCGCTGAGGATCCCGGAAGGCGCCGAGCCATGGCACTCCGGCATGCTGGGCCTCACGGGGGGCACGGAGTTCACCTACGCCTTCAAGGTCGAAGGCGTCTATGACTACTTCTGTCAGCCCCACTACATGTTCGGAATGGTGGGACGGATCATCGCGGGCAGACCGCACGCGGGGCCGGGTACGAAGCCGATGGCCGGTCTACCGGAGATCGTGCGTGAGAAGATGCCGGCGATGGACCGCGTGACCGGTGTCGGCCGACGGCCCAATGAGTGGTCATCGCGGATCAACGGCGTGCTCTACCTCCTGGCGCACGGCAGAGACGCGGTGCCGTCTTCCGCAGCGCTTCACCGAGCCCTGCGCGCCGATGCCGAGCTGACGGAGCAGTCCCGCGAGGCGGGAAACACCGATGCGATCCTCACCGCCACGTCCCGCTTCGTCCAGGCGGTCCGGGACGGAGTCGACTACGAGCGCCTGGTCGTGCTCGCCGACGGGGTGAAGACGGAGCTGGCCCGTCTCGTCGATTGAGGACCGGCATCCCGTCCCGCTTCCGTGGTGCCGGGAACCAACCGCCTCCGATGCCGATTCCTCGGACGACCCATCGTTGAGGCGGAGACGATCCGCCGGCACGTCCCGTCCGCTCCACGAATGCGGGCACATCCACGAGGCTGACTCATGACTCGAGACACGATCTGGAAAGGCTGGCTACCTCTGGCCCTGACGGCGAGTATCATCGGTGCGACCGCGTTCGCACCGGGGCCACACGGTTCAACCCGGACAGGTCACGGTGTATGGAAGATCGAAGCCACCGGCGCGCGCATCATCGGCGGCTATGGAGACAACTTCGCCTACGCCGGCAAGAACGTGCGGCCGGTACGGGGTAAGGCGACCGCCACCGTGGACTTCGAGTCGGGCAGGGGCGAGGTGGTGGCGGAGATCGAGACCACATCGGAGTCCGGTCCCATCCGGTTCTCGAAGGACCAGGCATGGACCGGTCGAATCAGGATCGTACAGAAGCTGGACGTCAAGAACATGAAGATGGCGCGCATGGAAGAGAACGTCATGCTGCACGGGGACACCGGGAACGAGGCACCCGTCATGCCGACGCTCTTCAACTACTTCGCCACGTGGGGGCCGGCGAAGATCTTCGTGAACGGGAAGGAAGTCATCCCGATGATCGGGAGCCACACGATGCTGAGCGAGCGCTCCCGCGGTGAGGACGGCGCCATCCGCAACCACGACGGTACGCCGTACAGTCCGATGGCGAAGGTGAAGACGGGCTTCACCGACCCGTCCGGGATCGAGTTCCACGTCGTGGCACACACGACGCAGCCTGACCCGAACAACTTCCCGCCCCATACGGGCTGGATCCACCTGAACTTCAGCGACGTGAAGATCATTCAGGCTCCGGAGGGCGAGAAGATCCCGTACAAGGGGAAGTGACCCCCTTCCGTCGAGACTGAAGGAACTCTGACGCGGTCGCTCCGTCCCCCGCGGAGCGGCCGCGTTTTTTCGGACCCTGGCGCGGCGTTACCTTTCCGCTGGCGTCGCACCACACCCTCCGGCGACGGTGGGCGCGGAGCGCCAGCAGGCTGGGGGGCGAAGCGGAAACGAGCCGGGAACGGGCCCATGCCGGTGCACATCCACGTGGACGGAGACCTCCTGGAGCTGGAGGTGATGGGCACGTACCCCTCGGAGGAGCTCCGCGCCAAGGGCGCCGACGCCCTGCACCACCCCGACCTGCGGCGTCCCGCACGGGTCCTCATGGACATGTCCCGGGCGGAAGGTCTGGAGCGGCGCGAGACGGCCCAGTTCGAGCGCACCGCGCGCTTCTTCGCCTCCTACGCTCCCTTCGTCGCCCGGGTGGCGGTGGTGGCGCCCGACGCGCTCCGCTTCGGTCTGATGCGCCTGGGCGCCGCGTTCGCCCAGGCATCCGGGCTGGAGACCCGCGTCTTCCACACCCGGGACGAGGCGATGGCCTGGCTCGACGAGGTCCGGGACTCCGGCGCCGCCGGCGCGGACCCGGGCGCCTGAGGCCGCCGCGCCCCGCCCGGGGTTAGCGCGCCCGTGCCCAGTCCCAGCCCACGCTCCCGTTCCCGGCGTAGGCGCGCACACGCACCTCCGTCCCCGGCGCGCGTCCGGTGAGCCGGGCCCCGGGCGCATCCACACGCACGCGACGCACGCCATCCGCGGTCTCCCACTCCACCTCATAGCCCAGCACCCCCGTCTCGGGGGAGGGCTCCCAGCGCGCCACGTCGTCCTCCACCACCAGGCCGTTGATCCTGGACGGGCTGGACGCCAGGAGCATGAGCGTCGCCACCGTCACCCGGGAGACCTCCGCCACGAGGTTCTGGTTGATGGTCTCCAGCCGGTCCGTCCACTGGTGGTAGTGGGGATTGCCCAGCACCGGGTAGGAACCGATCCCACCCACGATGTCGCCGTACGCCTCGTAGTAGGCGGCGGCATCGGTGGATTTGTAGTACAGGGCGTCGTAGGTGATGAGATCGGAGAACTGCATCGCCGCCGCGTGCTGGATGTCGCGGATGCCGGGGTTGGAGTAGCGGATGGTGTTGTCCAGGCGATGGTTCTCGCTCCACCCCACCATGTCGTTGTTCAGCGCGCCCACGATGCGCTTCCCCTCCTCCACGGCGCGGCGTACGTACTCCCGGCTTCCCAGGAGCCCCGCTTCCTCCCCGGTGAAGAAGGCCAGCTCGATGGTGGCCCGCCGCGGGAAGTCCTTCAGCACGCGCGCCGCCTCCAGGAGCGCGGTGGCGCCGGAGGAATCGTCGTCGGCGCCGGGTCCCCGGTCCACCGAGTCGAAGTGGCTGCTGGCCACGTAGACCAGCTCCGGGTTCACCGTCCCGGGGATGCGCACGATGACGTTGGCGGTCCGGATTCCCGGCCGGGGCTCGAACCACTGAAGCTCCGGCTCGTAACCGAAAGAGCGCAGCTTGTCCGCGTAGTATTCGATGGCTTTCGCGTTCCCCGGCATGGTGATGTGCTTCGACCCGAAGCGGTACACGTCGCGCGCGTACTGGTAGATGCGCGACACCGACACGCGGGCCGTGGCGTCCGCCACCTCCTCGCGGAAGGGTGCGAACACCGCTTCACCGCGCCGCCGGAGGTCCTCCTCGGCGGCGAGGTTCCGCTCCAGCCGTTCCTCCACCTCCGCCTTCGTCACCGTGCGGTTCAGGTCCAGGAGGTAGACGCCCCGCTCCGGGGAGACGGTGTCGCCGTCCCGTTCCGAGACGATGAGGATGCGGCCCGTGCCCGGCGCCACCGCCCACTCGTACTCCGGCGCGATGGTGCGCACCGTGTTGTTGTGGAAGAGCTTCACCGGCCACCCGCCCTCGAGGTCGTAGAGGTAGGAGCGCATGTGTCGCCCCTCGCCCTTGGCGGCCAGCACGTGGCCGTCGTCCACCCAGATGGGATTGCGGTCGTGCTGGATCTCCAGCGAGAGCCGGACGGTCTCGCCGCCGTCGGTGGGCACCGCGAAGACCTCCCAATCGTGGAGCTCCATGAGCTGGTACGCCACGTACCCACCGTCGGGGGAGACGGCCGGCGCGCCCAGTCGACGATCCGTCTCCAGGAGCACACGGGGCTCCGCGCCCGGCGCCGCCAGCTCCAGCGCCTCCAGTCGGGAGACGCCGTCTCCGTTCACCTGGTAGGCCAGAACGCGGCCGTCGGTGGAGAGCGACGGCGACGTGGCCCCCTCCAGCGTCCGGAGCGTACCGTCGGCGTACCGCACGACGGCATCCCGCGGTCCCACGGCCACCAGCGTCGCCCCGTCGGGCGCCGCCAGGAGCCCCCGCACCTGAACGCCGCCGAAGTCCACCTCCTCCACGCCGTCGGGTGTGACGCGAACCACGCTCTGACGCTGCGGGTTCTCCCGCTCCGCCGCCACCACGTACAGTTCCCCGGTGCCGGAGGCGAAGGCGAAGTTGAAGGGCATCCGGCTTCCGAGGTCGATTGCCCTCCGCGTGCCGCCTTCCCAGAGCACGGGCCGGCTGGCGCGAACCTCCTCCAGCGCCGCCCGCTGCATCGCCTGGAACCGCGCCCGCCGGTCGGTGGCGGCGGCCACCGCCTCGCGGGCGGCCCGGAGCGCCTCGGTCTCCTCCACCTCGGCGTGGGCGATCCGACCGCCGGGGCCCAGCACCACCGCGTTGCCCTCCAGCTCCCGCACGGTGGCCAGCGTCTCCATGTCGATGACGCGGGTCACCACCCGGCCGCCGGCTTCGAACCAGAACGCCCCCAGCGCGCCGTCGGGCGAGACCTGCACGCCGCGGCCGTCGGGCGCCACCTCGTCGACGCGATAGAGCTCACCGGTGAGGAGCGCGATCTCCTCCAGCCACGCGTCACCCTCGGCCGAGCGAAGGACCTCCAGGTAGCCGCGCAGCGCGGTGGGGTAGTGTCCTTCGTCCCATGCCACGAACGCCTCCTGCAGCGCGGGATGATCCGGCATGGGCCGGTCCTGCGCGGCCAGGGGCGTCGAGGCGAGGGCTGCAAAGAGAAGCGCGGCGGCGGGAGCGGCGCGGAACCTCGAGGTGCCGACCGGGAGCTGAGGGAGCTTCATGACGGATCGTGGCGTGGCGTGAATGCGTTGCGGGTGTCTTCCGGAGCCGTCTAGACTACGGACCGGACCCGATTCTATGACCGGCCCCGGCGGGGCGAAACCGCGCCGGCGCCGGCGCCACGGAGGACACCATGAACGCTCCCCGTCCCACCGCCCCCCGCGCACCGTTCGCCATGACGTGTCTCGCCGTGGCGGCCGCCACGGGGGTGGCCGCCTGCGAGGGCGTCGGGCAGGCGGCACCCGGCACCTTCGCCTTCACCGATGTGAACGTGCTGCCCATGACGTCCGACACCGTGCTCAGGGGCTACACGGTGGTGGTGGCCGACGGTGTCATCACCGAGGTGGGCCCGTCCGGCGACGTCCGGGTGGGCGAGGGCGCCCGGGTGGTGTCCGCCGCCGGCGCGTATCTCATGCCAGGGCTGGCGGAGATGCACGCCCACGTGCCCCCCGGCGACGACCCGCCCCGGGAGGACGTCGAGGAGATCCTCTTCCTCTACCTGGCCAACGGCATCACCACCATCCGCGGGATGCTGGGCTCGGCGTACCAGATCCCGCTGGCGCGCGAGATCCAGCGGGGAGACGTGCTGGGTCCCACCTTCTACGTGGGCGCCCCGTCGCTGAACGGCAACACCGCGCCCAGACCCGAAGCGGCGGAGCGCCTCATCCGGGCGCATAAGGAGGCGGGATACGATCTCCAGAAGATCCACCCCGGCGTCCCCCTGGACGCCTGGGACCGCATGGCGGAGGTGGCGCGGGAGATCGACTTCACCTTCGGCGGCCACGTCCCCTCCGACGTGGGCCTCGTCCACGCCATCGAAACAGGGATGTCCACCGTGGATCACCTGGACGGCTACGTGCAGGCGGTGGCCCGGGAGGGCGTGCAGGCGCAGATCAACGCCGGCACCATCAGCCTCGGCGGGCTGGTGGAGGGCTTCGACGAGAACCGGCTCCGGGAGGTCATCCGTATCACCAAGGAGCACGACGTTTACGTCGTGCCCACCATGTACCTGTGGGAGAACCTCTACGGCGCGCCGGACGTCGACGCCATGCTGGCGCAGCCGGAGATGCGCTACGTCTCGGCACGCCAGAAGGAGGCGTGGCGGCGGCAGGCGGCGCGGGGACCCCGCGGAAGCCCGGACGAGGTGGCGACGTTCCTGGCGCTCCGTAAGCGCATCCTCAAGGAGCTCTCCGACGCCGGAGCCCACATCATGATGGGCTCCGACTCACCCCAGCTCTTCAACGTTCCCGGTTTCGCGCTGCACCACGAGATCCGGGTGATGGCCGAGGCGGGGATGAGTCCCTACGCCATCCTCCGCAGCGGAACGGTGGAGGTGGGCCGCTACGTACGTGACCATCTGGGCAAGGACCACCGCTTCGGGACCGTGGCGCCGGGCCAGCGCGCCGATCTGGTCCTCCTGGCGGAGAATCCGCTGGAGGACCTGGACCACCTCACCACCCGCCTCGGGGTGATGGTGCGCGGGCGCTGGCTCCCGCGTGAGGAGATCGACGCCCGCCTGGAGGCCATCGCGGCGCGGCACGCGGGAGGTGCGGGGCGGCCCTGAAGCGGGTGGGCGGAGGGGCGCGGCCACCGGCGGACTTCGATGCCTGTCCGGCTCGGTCAGCGCCGCGCCAACGCCTCCGCCGCCAGCACATGGGGGCTCTTGGTGCGGGCGTTCCGTCCGGCGCGTACCAGCTCCGCGTGGCGAAAACCCGCCGCACGGAACTCATCCAGGAAGGTCCCGCCCTCCTTGGCACCCGCGATTCAGGCGAACCAGTCCGACGGATCCGACCCGGACGGCACCGGTGCCCCCTCCTTCAGAACCAGCTCCGCGGCGCATACGAGGCCGCCGGGCGCCACCACCCGGGCCAGCTCCCGGAAGATGGCGTCCCGGGACGGGTTGAGGTTGAAGATCCCGTTCACCAGCGCGCCGTCCACCG
>WGEM01000594.1 GCA_015492755.1 Gemmatimonadota bacterium
GCGTTCGCCTCACCCCCGAGATCGTCCGCAAGGATCAAGTCATTGAAGCTTCCCATGCCGCCGAACGCCCCCAGCAGGTGGGCGACGCCGCGGACGTCCCCGGCGTCGATCTGGCGCAGCGACGTCTCCATCCAATCCGCCCAGTGCAATTCCCCGGTCCCACGGAGGAGCACGACCGTTTCATGAAGAAGTTCCCTGAGTTGTGGGAGTCTGGAATCCATGGCATCACCGTTCATGAGGGACACCGCCGTCGTTCAGGCGCGCGGAGTTGCGCATGAGCCGCTGGAGACCGTGACGCACCCACCCGATGGACATGACCAGCACGGGCACCAGTCCCGGGACCGTATCGCTTAGGACTTCCATGGTACACCCTTCGGGTTCGGCCCGCCGCGACGGCATGCGCGTACGCGGCCGCTCGGGCGAGGCACCCCTTTCCCCACCATCCCACACCCCGTATCCATGGCCCAACGACGTGCGGTCGGCGCCCGGGCAGGCACCGGCGCTCCGGCGGCGCGTACCCGACAGGCGGCAGACCCGGGCCGGAGGAGCCATCGTGCGTTTCACACCCTTCCGCATGGAGCGGTACCAGTCCACCTACGAGCACCGCGTGCGCTACAACCTTTCGGAGAGCGGCGTGCATCCGCTGACGGTGGACGAGCTGGCGGAGCTGGCCGGGGGCGGTGTGGAGCTGGGGTCGGTGCGGTTGGGCTACGGGCAGTCCAACGGGTCGGATGAGCTGCGCGCGCGTATCGCCGCCCTCTACGAGGGGGCCGACGATACCCACGTGGTGGCCACCATCGGCGGAGCGGAGGCGAACTTCGTGTCGTTCTGGCACCTCTTCGAGCGCTTCGGCGAGGGCGCCGTCATCGTTCCCACCTACGGTCAGGTGCCGGGTCTCCTTGAGGCCTTCGAGGGCCGGATGCACACGGTACCGCTCCTGGAAGAGGAGGACTGGCAGCCGGACCTGGACGCGCTGGAGCGGGCGCTGGAGGCGGGAGCCCGGTTCGTGCTGGTGACCAACCCCAACAATCCCACGGGCGTGTGCCTGAGCGACGAAGCCATGGACGCGCTGGTGGAGGCCACCGAGCGACACGGCGCCTGGATCCTGGCCGACGAGGTCTACGCCGGCGCCGAGAACGAGCGCGATCCCACGCCCTCCTTCTGGGGGCGACACGACCGTGTCATCGTCACCAACTCGCTCTCGAAGGCGTACGGGCTCCCGGGGCTCCGCCTGGGCTGGGCGCTGGCCCCCTCCGACGTGGCCGCAGATCTCTGGGCGCACACCGACTACACCACCATCGCCCCGGCGTCCCTTTCCGACGCGCTGGCGTGCGTCGTGCTGGAGCCCACCACGCGCGCCCGGATCATGGAACGAACCCGTCGCATCGTACGTGCGAACCTGGGACTTCTGGAGGACTGGATGGCAGCCCAGGAGGGCCGCTTCCGTTACAAGCGACCCGACGCAGGCGCCATCTGCTTTGCCCACTACGCGCTCCCCGTGAACTCCACGGAGTTCGCGGAGAAGCTGCGCACGGAGAAAGATGTCCTGGTGGTACCGGGTGACCACTTCGGGATGGACCACTATCTCCGCATCGGCTTCGGCAATCCGGAAGATGAGCTCCTGGAGGCGCTGGCGCTCATCCGGGAGGCCTTCGACGAGGTGGCTGAGGCCCACAGTACGGAAGTGCCCCCATGACACGACTGCCCATGTCCTGCCATCTCGCCGCCGCCTGTGCGCTGGCCGTCGCAGCCCTGGCCGCGGGCCTCGCCCCCGCACCGCTCCCCGCCCAGCAGGCGGAGCGGTTCGATCTCCTGATTACCGGCGGCCGCGTCTTGGATGGCGCCGGCAACCCCTGGTTCCGCGCCGACATCGGCGTGCGGGATGGCCGCATCGTGGCGGTGGGGCGATTGGTGGGCGCAGGTGCCGACGAGGTGATTGACGCCGGCGGCCTCTACGTCGCTCCGGGCTTCATCGACATTCACTCCCACGCCGACGACGGCAGCGCCCGCATCGGCCGTAACACCATCCGCACCGATTCCCTGCATCGCAAAGCCGCCCCCAACGTGGTCTCCCAGGGCGTCACCACCGTGGTGGTGAACCAGGACGGCCGCTCCCCCTGGCCTATCGCCGAACAACGCCGACTCTTGGAGCGACAGGGCGTGGGTCCCAACGTGATGCTCATGGTGGGCCACGGCACCGTCCGTCGTCTGGTGATGGAGGACGACTTCCGGCGCCCGGCGACGCCGGAGGAGGTGGAGCGGATGCGGGCGCTGGTGCGTCAGGCGCTGGAGGAGGGCGCGGTGGGGATCAGCGCGGGTCTGGAGTACGTGCCCGGACGCTGGAGCACCACCGACGAACTGGTGGCGCTGGTGTCGGAGCTGGCTCCCTACGACGGCGTCTACATCTCCCATGAGCGCTCCGAGGGTGCCGACCCCATGTGGTACTGGCCCAGCCAGGACCCGCCGGGGCCGCCGACGCTACAGGACGCGGTGTTGGAGACCATCGAGATCGGCCGCCGCACCGGGGTGCGTGTGGTGGCGTCGCACATCAAGGCCAAGGGCGCCCACTTCTGGGGCTCCAGCCTCTCGGCCATCCAGCTCATCGAGCGGGCGCGCGCCGAGGGTGTACGCGTCTGGGCGGACCAGTATCCCTATGCCACCAGCGGATCCGACGGGAACACAGTCCTCATCCCCCGCTGGGCGCTCCGCGATCTCGAGGCGCGCCGTCCCGGAGAGGGCCGCCCGCCGGGCACCATCTTCCGCCTCGCCATGGCCGACCCGGAAAAGGAGGCCATGATCCGCCGGGACATCGCCCACGAGATCCGCCGCCGGGGAGGCGCCGACCGCGTGCTCATCATGGACTACCCCGACTCCACATGGGTAGGAAAGACGCTTCAGGACTTCGCAGAGGCGCGAGACCTCGATCCGGTGGACGCCGCCATCACGCTACAGCTCGAGGGTGATCCCGAGCGGCCCGGCGGAGGTCGCATGCGCGGCTTTTCCATGTCGGAGCTCGACGTCGAGAACTACGCCGCGCGACCGTGGGTGGCCACCGCCTCCGACGGGGGAATCGCCGTGGAAACCGACGGGCCGGTGCACCCGCGCTACTACGGCACCTTCCCCCGCAAGATCCGCCGCTACGCCATCGAGCGGGAAGTGCTCTCGGTGGAGGATGCCATCCGGGCCCAGACGTCACTCCCGGCGCGCATCCTGGGGCTCCGCGACCGCGGCGAGATCCGGGAGGGGACCTGGGCGGACCTGGTGATCTTCGATCTGGAGACCATCCGTGATCGCGCGACGTTCTTCGAGCCGCACCAGCACGCCGAGGGCATCGTGCACGTGCTGGTGAACGGGAGCTTCGTGGTGCGCGACGGCGAGATCCTCTACACGCTGCCCGGCAAGGTCATCGCGTCCCGGAAGGGCGGTCCTCCGATGGTGTCGGAGGAGGGTGGGTAGCCCCCCTCACCCCACCGCCTCCATGGCGCGGAAGTAGAGCTCGTCGGGGGCGTCCTCCAGCCTCCGCCAGCGGGGGCCCAGCGTGCGCCAGTCGGGCTCGATCCCCCGGGCGCGGTGCTCCGCC
>WGEM01000595.1 GCA_015492755.1 Gemmatimonadota bacterium
GGTGGGGAGCGGAAGGCCGTCGGGGCCGGTGGCCGCGGCGGGCACCGGGCCTGCGGGCGTCTCGCCCCCCTCCCCTCCGGACGCGTCGCGCAGCCGCCACCACACACCCGTGGCCAGCGCGGCGAAGATGAGGATGACAGTGGCGAGGCTGAGCGTACGCCTGGAATAACTCATCGTCCTCCCTGGTCGGACCCCCGTGGCGCCCCCATGCACTCCGCCGGGAGCGCCACGCATCAGCTCATACGATGCGGAGGGTGGGGATTTCTGTTGCTCGGTCCGGCTCGGGGGGGCCTGGGCGTGCCGTACGCTACAGCGCGCGGGTGCAGCCTACAATGTCGCTTTGGGATGCGCCAGAGCCACGTCCTTCCCTCCGTAGCGGCGCTCCACGTAGTCCACCAGGATCTCCTTGAACTCCTCCACCAGCCCCTCGCCCCTGAGCGTCATGGCGTGCTCGCCGTCGATGTAGACCGGCGCCTTGGGCTCCTCGAAGGTGCCGGGGAGCGAGATGCCGATGTTGGCGTGCTTGGACTCGCCGGGCCCGTTCACCACGCATCCCATCACCGCCACGTCCATCTCTTCCACGCCGGGGTAGCGGCGACGCCACTCGGGCATCATCTCACGGATGAAGGAGGTGATCTCCTCCGCCATCTCCTGGAAGAAGGTGCTGGTGGTGCGCCCGCACCCCGGGCACGAGGTGACCTGCGGCTCGAAGTGGCGGATCCCCAGCGACTGGAGAATCTGCTGCGCCACGCGCACCTCCTCGGCGCGGTCGCCGCCCGGCCGGGGGGTGAGGGAGACGCGGATGGTGTCTCCGATCCCCTCCAGGAGGAGCGGTGCCAGGCCGGCGGTGGTGGCCACGATGCCCTTGGCCCCCAGACCCGCCTCGGTGAGCCCCAGGTGCAGCGGGTAGTCGCAGCGCTCCGCCAGCATCCGGTACACCGCGATGAGGTCGCGGACCTGTGACACCTTGGTGGAGATGACGATCCGGTCGTGGGCGAGGCCCACCTCTTCCGCCAGCTCCGCGGAGCGGAGCGCGCTCTCCACCATCGCCTCCAGGAGCACCGCCTGGGCCTCCTTCGGCTCGGGGAGCCGCGCGTTGGCGTCCATCATCTCGGTGAGGAGCCGCTGATCCAGCGATCCCCAGTTCACGCCGATGCGCACCGGCTTGTCGTGCTCGATGGCCACGCGCACGATCTCGGAGAAGTTGGCGTCGCGGTGCTTGGTGCCCACGTTACCCGGGTTGATGCGGAGCTTCGCCAGCGCCCGGGCGGTGTCGGGGTACTTGGTGAGGAGGATGTGGCCGTTGTAGTGGAAGTCGCCCACCACCGGGGTGGCGTAGCCCCGGTCGCGGAGGCGGGCCACGATCTCGGGGACGGCGCGGGCGGCGTCTTCGTTGTTCACCGTGACGCGCACGATCTCGCTTCCTGCGTCCGCCAGGAGCGCCACCTGCTCCACCGTGGAGGCCACGTCCGCCGTGTCGGTGTTGGTCATGGACTGCACCACCACCGGAGCGTCGCCGCCCATGCGCACGCCGCCCACGTCCACCGGGACGCTCCTTCTTCGCACCACCGAGATCACGCCTGAATCGCTCCTGCCGTCGTGAGGGCGCCGGGAACCCCGCGCCCGGGCCGCCCTGAGAATCCGGGCCTTCAATCTACCCGGGGCGGAGGGGGCGTCCAAGGCGGGCGGACCCCGTTCCCCGCCCCGTGGCGGGAGCCGCGGAACGCTCTTGACGCGTCAATGTATGGAGGTTCAACTTTGCGCACGCTCCTGGAGCGAGCGTGGAATCCACCGTACGATGATCCCCGTGACGAGGAGGAGGAAGCCATGTCGGACGTGACCATCAGCATCATCGACGGCGGACCTTACAAGGTGGAGGGGGGCGTCACCCTCACCGGCCCCGACGGCTCCACCATCCCCACCGCGGAGGGCAAGGCGGTCTTCCTCTGCCGGTGCGGGCACTCCGCCAACAAGCCCTTCTGCGACGGGAGCCACAACCGCGTGGAGTGGGACAGCGCGCTGGCGCAGCGGGGATAACCCGGGTCGGAGGGGCCCGCGGGCCCACGCCAAGACTCCGGACTCCGGCAGGAGAGGGGGCGGCGGCCGACGAGGCCGCCGATTTCCTTTCTGGGGGACGGCATCCGTCGTCGTGCGATCCGCAGGTTCCAGGCGGGAGCCGGCCGCGCGCCACAACGCTGTCCGACTTCTTCAACGAGGCGTCCGAATTCTTCTCTTGCACCTGTTGCCGGTGAGGGCGCACCCTGTCCGTACAGGGCATCCCTCACCGCGTTGCCTGTGCAGCGCTCGAGGTGCCGGTTGTTCGAATGGCCGACCCCCGAGCACGGTATGAACAGCGCTCCCCGCTTCGCCGTCGCGCTGGCGGTCCCGATCCTCGTCGCACCCA
>WGEM01000596.1 GCA_015492755.1 Gemmatimonadota bacterium
CCCCCTGAGCGGCATCCACACCGGTCATGGTGGCCGGGTTCACCATGTCGGCCATGGCCTGGCTGCGCGGACCCACGGGCACGAGGATCTCCGCCAGCTTTTCCGGCTGATCGCGGAGCTCCTGCGGGTAACGCACCCGCACCGAGTAGCGCTCCCGCCCCTCCACCGTGCGGGTGATGCTCATGCCGCCCACCGCCGAGGCGATGACCATCTGGATGGTCTGGACGTTCAGTCCGTACCGCGCCGCCTCGTCCCGGTCGATGTCGATGTCCAGATACGAGCCCGACACGACACGCTCACCCACCGCCGAGCGCGTCCCGGGGACCATCTTCACCGCCGCCTCCACCTCGGTGGCGAGGCGCTCCAGTTCCTCGAGATCCGGCCCGAAGATCTTGATCCCCACCGGCGTGCGGATCCCGGTGGCCAGCATGTCGATGCGCCCCTTGATGGGCATGGTCCAGGAGTTGGTGACGCCCGCCAGGCGGAGCTCCCGGTCCATCTCATCGATGAGCTTCTCGTAGGTCATGCCCGGCCGCCATTCATCCTCCGGCTTGAGGACGATGGTGGTCTCGAACATCGAGAGCGGCGCCGGGTCGGTGGCCGTGGTGGCCCGGCCGGCCTTCCCGAACACGCTCTCCACCTCCGGGAAGGTGGCCAGGATGGAGTCCTGCACCTGAAGCGTCTTCCGGACCGACGCGACGCTGACGCCGGGGAGCGTGGTGGGCATGTAAAGAATCGTGCCCTCGTTCAGCGGCGGCATGAACTCCGAGCCCAGACGCCGGAGCGGCAGCACGGTAAGGATGAGCGCCGCCGTGGCGGCGGCGATCACCGGCCACCGGAAGCGGAGCACCCACTCCAGCACCGGTCGGTAGACCGACACGAGGAGGCGGTTCACCGGATTCGTGTGCTCCCGGTGGATCCGGCCGCGGATGAAGAGCCCCATGGTCACGGGCACCATCGTCACAGAAAGGAGGCTTGCGCTGGCCATGGCCAGCGTCTTCGTCCAGGCCAGCGGCTTGAAGAGCCGTCCTTCCTGCGCTTCCAGGCTGAAGACGGGCAGGAACGACACCGTGATGATGAGGAGGGAGAAGAAGAGAGCCGGCCCCACCTCCTTCGAGGCCCGCACCACCACACTCCACCGCTCCGCGGGCGTGAGAAGGCGCGTGTGCAGCACGTCTCCGCCGCCCTCTTGGTCCCCCGGAAGGGTGAGGCCCTGCTCCGCCGCCCGGGCACGCTTCTCGTCGATGGCGCGTTCGAGATGCTTGTGCATGTTCTCGATCATGACGATGGCGGCGTCGATCATGGCACCGATGGCGATGGCGATCCCGCCCAGGCTCATGATGTCGGCACCGATCCCCAGGAACCGCATGGCGATGAATGCCATGAGGATCCCCAGCGGAAGGGTGAGGATCGCCACCAGCGCGCTCCGCACGTGCACCAGGAAGAGCATCGTCACCAGCGCCACCACGAGGGACTCCTCCAGGAGCTTCACCTTGAGCGTATTGATGGCGCGGTGGATGAGGTCGGATCGGTCGTAGACGGGTTTGATCACCAGGCCCTCGGGAAGGCCCGGCTCGATCTCGGCGATCTTCGCTTTCACCCGCTCGATGGTGGCCAGCGCGTTCTCGCCGTACCGCATGACCACGATCCCGCCTACCACGTCGCCCTGGCCGTTCAGGTCCGCGACGCCCCGGCGCACGTCCGGCGCGAGGCGGACGGTGGCCACGTCCGCCACACGGATGGGCGTTCCGTGGTCGGTGGCGCCCACCACCACCTTCTCGATGTCCTCGATCCCCTGCAGGTAGCCCAGGCCGCGGATCATGTACTCCCGCTCGGCCAGCTCAAGGACCATGGCGCCCACGTCCTGGTTGGACGCCCGGATGGCCTCCATCACCCGGGTGACGGGCACACCGTATCCTCGCAGCTTCACCGGGTCGACGGTCACTTCGTAGACCTGCTCATACCCGCCGACGGTGGCCACCTCGCTCACCCCGGGAACGGCGGTGAGCTGGTAGCGGAGATACCAGTCCTGGTATGCCCTCAGATCGGCGAGGGAGCGTGTGCCGGTGGTGTCCAGAAGTACGTACTGGTAGACCCAGCCCAGGCCGGTGGCGTCAGGCCCCAGCGAAGGCTCGGCCTGCTCGGGAAGCCGCCCCCGGATGGCCGAGAGGTACTCCAGGACGCGGCTCCGCGCCCAGTAGAGGTCCGTCCCGTCGTCGAAGATCACGTAGACGAATGAGGTACCGAAGAACGAGTATCCCCGCACCGTCCGCGCACCCGGCACCTTGAGCATCTCGGACGCGATGGGATAGGTGACCTGATCCTCGACGATCTGGGGGGCCTGTCCCGCGTAGTCCGTCCGGACGATGACCTGGACGTCGGAGAGATCGGGGATGGCCTCCAACGGCGTCTGGCGCATCGCCACGATCCCGCCCGCGGCGATGATGAGCCCGAAGACCAGAACCAGGAAGCGGTTTCGGACTGACGCCTCGATGATGCGCCTCAGCACGGTGTCCTCCTATTCCTGGTGGCCGGAGTGGTCCATGGCTTCCATCGAGTCCGACGGATCCGCCTCACCCATCCCCTCCATGTCACCGGTCATGGTGCCCAGGTTGGACTCGGCGTCGATGAGGAACGCGGCGGAGGAGACCACACGCTCGCCCTCGCTGAGCCCCTCCAGGATCTCCACCACGCGGCCCGCCCGGCGTCCCGGCACCACCTCGCGGGGCAGGAGCGCACCTCGGTCGTCCTGCACGAAGACCAGCGTGCGTTCCCCGGTCTCGATGACGGCGCTCCGGGGCACCACCAGCGTGGGCGGTCCGGGATCGGTCTGCAGGTCGATCTCGCCGTACATCCCCGGCTTGAGCGACAGGTCGGGGTTGGGGAGCTCAAGGCGAACCCTCCCGGTGCGTGCCTTCACCGATACCGTCGGATAGACGTACGTCACGCGACCCCGGAAGACCCGGCCGGGGAACGCCTCGAAGGTGGCCCGCGCCGCCTGACCTTCGCGCACCAGCGCGAGGTCCTTCTCGAAGACCTCCGCTTCGATCCAGACCCGCGAGAGGTCGGCGATGCGGTAGAGTACCATCCCGGGCATGATGCGGTCGCCCTCCACCACGTTCTTCTCCACCACGATGCCGTCCACCGGCGCGTGGAGCGTGAGGGTCTTCGACGGTGCCCCATGCTCCTCGATGCGCCGGATCTCCTCTGCCGGGATGTCCCAGTACGCCAGACGGCGCCGCGCCGACTCCAGAAGCTCCTCCGCGTTCTTCCGCGTGCGCTCCGAGGCGGCTTCACCCAGAAGACGAGCGGCGAGGATGAGCTCCTCCTGCGCGGTGACCAGTGCCGGGCTGTAGACGTCCACCAGCGGCTCGCCCCCGGCCACCGGCGCACCCGTGAAGTCCACAAAGAGGCGCTCCACCCAGCCGTCGATCTTCGGACTCACCGACGCCAGCCGGGTCTCGTCATACGTCACCGTGCCCACGGCGCGGACCTCGAGGTCCAGCGGTCGACGCTCCACCACGGCGAAGGTGACGCCGATGCGCCGTGCGCCCTCGGCGTCGAGGACGACGGGCTTCCGCTCGCTTCCGCCCGTCATGGCGGCATGGTTGTGCCCCTCCATGCCGCCTCCGGCGTCCTCCGGGGCACCGGAGCGCATCTCATACGCAACGACCGAAGCGGCGGCTCCGATCACGATCACAGAAAGCAACACCTGAAGGCGGGTGCTCATCGTTCCTCCGTCAGAAGCGGTCCGTCGTGCGAGAGCGTGCGGCCGATGGCGGATTCCAGCGCCGCCAGAGCCGTGCCGTACGCCGCCACGAGCTCGTACAGTTCTCCCTCGTAGCGATTCACCGTCAGCTCGGCGTCCACGAGCGTCATGAAGTCCACCGCGCCCACGCGGTACGACGAGAAGGCCGATTCCACATTCGCGCGCGCCTGGGGGATCACCTCGTCGCGGTACAGGACCACCAGCGTGCGCGAGCGGTCCAGCTCCGCCAGCAGCTCCCCGATCCGGGCTCCCACCTCGGCCTCACGGCCGTCCAGCTCGGACTCGGCCCAGCGGCTCAGTGCCGTGGCCTCGTCGCGCAGCGCGTACTGGCGAACTCCTGCGTGGATCGGGAGCGTGAATCCCAGCATCACGCTGCCCATGCGTTCGGGCCCCTGGCCGCGGTCCCGCTGTCCGTAGGAGAGGCCCACCGCCAGGTCCGGCCAGATCTCCTTGCGGGCCAGCGCCAGGCGCTTGTCGGCTTGAGCCAGGAGGGTGCGCGCCTGCTCCAGGTAGGGTCGCGATTCCGCCGCCCATGACTCGAGCTCCTCGGCGTCGGGGACGCGGAGGGGAAGCGGGGGAAGCG
>WGEM01000597.1 GCA_015492755.1 Gemmatimonadota bacterium
CGTTGTGGTGGGTCTTGATGGTGACGGAGGGACCGCCCGCCGAGACCGACTCGATGACATCCGGGTAGAGCGTCCCCTGCACCAGGAAGCGGGCGCCCGTGCCCTCCCGGCGCGCCGTCTCTTCGAACACCTCGATGAAGCGCTTTCCGATGGCGCGGCGCTTCTCCTCCGGATCGGTGACACCCCGCAGGTCGGAGAGGAACTGCTCCGCGGCGTCCACCACCACCAGCCGCATGTCGTAGTGATGGCGGAACATGCGCTCCACCTGCTCCCGCTCGTGTTTCCGCAGCAGACCGTGGTTCACGAAGATGCAGGTGAGCCGGTCGCCGATGGCCCGGTGCACCAGCACCGCCGCCACCGACGAGTCCACACCGCCCGAGAGCCCGCACACCGCCGTCCCGTCGCCCACCTGCTCCCGGATCCGCCGGACGGTTTCCTCGATGAAGGCCCCCGCCGTCCAGGTGGGGCGGCATCCGGCGATCTCGAAGAGGAAGTTGCGGATGATCTCCTCGCCGCGGTGCGTGTGGGCCACCTCCGGGTGGAACTGCACCGCCACCACCGGCCGGTCCAGCGCCCGCATCGCCGCGCAGGGAAGCGTCTCGGTGCTGGCGATGCATGCGTACCCGGGGGGAGGCTCGTCCACGTGGTCTCCGTGGGAGCACCATACCTGGGTGGTCTCCCCGGCATCGAACCCGGCGAAGAGACCGTCCGGCTGCACCACCTTCAGCTCGGCGCGCCCGTACTCCCGACGTCCGGGGTGCACCTCACCACCCTCCAGCCGGGCGATGAGCTGCATCCCGTAGCAGATCCCCAGAACCGGGATCCCGCTGGTGAGGAGCTCCCGATCCACGGAGGGTACGCCCTCGTCGTACACCGACGACGGGCCGCCGGAGAGGATCACCGCGGCGGGCTTCCACGCCCGGATCCACGCCATCGACCGGGTGGGTGGGTGGATCTCGCAGTACACCCGCTCCTCCCGGATTCGCCGGGCGATGAGCTGGGTGAACTGCGATCCGAAGTCCAGGATGAGGACGCGGTCGTGTCCGGGATGGGTCATGACATGCCCCGGATGAGGTCGTCCACCGTCTCTCGCGCCCGCACCAGCGTGGCGCGGCCATCCTCCACTACCACCTCCGCGGGCCGCAACCGGCCGTTGTAGTTGGACGCCATGGCGAAGCCGTAGGCCCCCACGGTGCGAACCGCCAGGAGGTCGCCGGGCTCAGGGAGGGGCAGCTCGCGGTCCCGCGCCAGGAAATCACCTGTCTCGCAGATGGGACCCACCACGTCCACACGCTCCACACGGGCCTCCGGCCTCGCCACCACGGGCTCGATGCGGTGAAACCCCCCGTAGTGGCTGGGCCGGATGAGTTCACTCATACCCCCGTCGCAGATGACGAAGGTCTTGGGGCCGCTCCGCTTCACGTACTGGACCTCGGTGAGGAGCACGCCCGCCTCCCCCACCAGCCACCGGCCCGGCTCCAGGAGGAGCCGGAGACCGGCGCCCCGCACGCGCGGCACCACCTCCCGGGCGAGGGCGTCCACGTCCATGCCCGGCTCGTCGTCGTACGCCACGCCGTATCCACCGCCCAGGTCGATCTCCTCCAGCACGACGCCTTCGGCGCCGAGGGCCGCCACCAGCTCCAGGAGCCGCTCCAGCGCCTGCACGTACGGCTCCGGCTCCACGATCTGCGAGCCGATGTGCACGTCGATGCCCACCGGCCGGAGACCGCCCAGCGCCCGCGCGCGCAGGTAGAGCGCAGCGGTTTCGTCGTACGGCACTCCAAACTTCGTGGCGGCCGTTCCGGTGCGCGTATACTCGTGCGGTGTACGCGCGTACACGTCCGGATTCACGCGAATGCTGAAGGGGGCGTCCACACCGAGGCGCCTGGCCACGGCGGCAAGCCGTTCCAGCTCGCCCGCGCTCTCCACGTGGATGGCGTGGATCCCTTCCCGGAGGGCCAGCTCCAGCTCCCGCTCGGTCTTCCCCACGCCGGCGAAGACGATGCGTTCCGCCGGGATCCCCGCCCGGCGCGCCAGGAACAGCTCTCCCTCGCTGGTGACGTCGGCTCCGCAGCCCAGCGCCTCGAGTCTGCGGAGGAGCGTGAGGTTTCCGTTGGCCTTCACCGAGTACGCCAGGAGGAGATCCACCCCCTGGAAGGCCCGCGCGAAGGCGTTCGTCCGCGCCTCGATCCACCGGATGTCGTAGACGTACAGGGGCGTTCCGAAGGTGCGCGCCGCCTCGGTGAGCGGGACGTCCCCGCCGTGCAGCACGCCCCCCACTCGGGGAAACGGCGGGCTCAGTACGCCCTCGCCCAAACCGCCTCCGTCACCGCGTCCGCGGTGCCCGACACACACTTCGCGGGCGCCGGGTCGGTGCGGAACTCCTCCGAGGGGAGCACCCGGATGGTGGCCTTGAAACGCGCCTTCACCTCCGCCTCCACGGCGGGGTCTCCGGACCACCCCGTGTAGACGAAGCCGGCGCCGCTCTCGAACGCTTCGCCCATCTCATCCAGCGACGAGACGCCACGCACCGATGCCGCTTCCCGGCGCTCCCGGGCCGCCGCCAACAGCTCGCGCTGGAAGGCCTCCAGGAGGTGGGGGAGCTCGCCCAGGGCCTGCTCCTCCGGGAGGAACTCCTTGCGCTCACCCTCCCGTACCGGAATCCGCCTGGCCAGCGCCACCTTCCCTTCCGCCAGGTCCCGCGGGCCCACCTCGATGCGGTAGGGCACACCCTTGCGCTCCCACTCGAAGTACTTGGCCCCCGGGCTCAGCTTGTCCCGCGCATCCACCCGGGCGCGTACGCCCATCTCGTGGAGCCGGGCGCGGAGCTCCTCGGCCTTCTCCAGCACCGGGCCGGTGTCGTCGCCCCGCAGGATGGGCACGATGACCACCTGCACCGGAGCCAGCCGCGGCGGAACCACCAGCCCGTTGTCGTCGCCGTGTGTCATCACCATGCCGCCCACCAGGCGGGTGGACACGCCCCACGAGGTGTTCCAGGCGTACTCCTCCCTCCCGTCCTCCGTCTGGAACTTCAGGTCGAACTGACGGGCGAAGTTCTGGCCCAGAAAATGCGACGTGCCCGCCTGCAGGGCCTTGTTGTCCTTCATGAGCGCCTCGCAGGAGTAGCTCCGCACCGCGCCCGCAAACTTCTCCGACTCGGACTTGAGGCCGGTGAGCGGCGGCATGGCGATCCAGTCCTCCATGAACCGCCGGTAGATCCCGAGGATGAGGCGGGTCTCCTCTTCCGCCTCCTCGGCGGTGGCGTGGGCGGTGTGGCCCTCCTGCCAGAGAAACTCCGCGGTGCGCAGGAAGAGGCGGGTTCGCAGCTCCCACCGCATGACGTTGGCCCACTGGTTCAGCAGGATGGGAAGGTCGCGGTAGCTCTGCACCCACTTCGCGTACATGGCGTAGATGATGGTCTCGGAGGTGGGGCGGATGGCATAGGGCTCCTCCAGCTCCTTCCCCCCCGCCTGCGTCACCACCGCCAGCTCCGGCGCGAACCCCTCCACGTGCTCCTTCTCGCGCTCGATGAAGCTCATGGGGATCAGGAGCGGGAAATACGCGTTTTCGTGCCCCGTCTCCTTGAACATGGTGTCCAGCGCCCGCTGCATGTTCTCCCAGATGCCGTATCCCCAGGGCCGGATGACCATGCTCCCGCGCACCGGCGAATAGTCCGCAAGCTCGGCGCGGAGCACGACCTCGTTGTACCAGGCCGCGAAGTCCTCGCTCTGCGGTGTCAGCCTCTTTTCGTCAGCCATCGTTCAGTCCGTCGTCGTCGGATGTCGATTCCTTCGGGCTCCATCTCGTGGCGCGGCGCAGTCCGGGCCATGAGATGCCCAGCGGCACCACGAAGAGGAGGAGTGACGTCACCACCCAGACCCGGCGAAAGCCCCATCCCGAAGGCTCCCCGATGAGCAGCGCCACCAGGGCGCCGCCCCCCAGCGCAACCCCGGTCACCACCAGGATCATCACCCACTCCAGCCACTCCAGTCGCCGCCGTGCCCGCCGTACCACCTCCAGCGCGCCCTCGGCGGCGCGCCGCTCCGCCTCGGACCCGCTCCTCACAGCGCGCCCAGCTCCACGTCGCGTTCCTCTCCGGACTCCATGTCGCGGAGCCGCACCTTACCCTGGGCCAGCTCGTCGGGCCCCAGGATGAGCACCGCCTGTGCGCCCTCCCGCGCCGCCGCCTTCATCTGCTTCCCTACGTTCTGCGGGCGCAGCGAGTACGTCACCGATTTGCCCCGGTCGCGCAGCCTGCGTGCCAGCGCCAGCGCGGTCTCACGCTCTTCTTCCGTCACCACCACCAGGTAGTAGTCCAGGCGGGGAGTCAGATCCGGCCAGAGCCCCTTCTCCTCCAGGAGTTCACCCAGCACCACGTCGCCCATGCCGAACCCGACGGCGGGCAGCGATTCGCCGCCCACGAGTTCCAGGAGGCGGTCGTAACGCCCACCCCCGCATACCGCCCGCAGCTCACCCTGCCGGTCGAAGATCTCGAAGACGATCCCCGTGTAGTAGGCGAGCCCCCGGACGATCCTCAGGTCCACGTCCACGAACGCGCCCAGACCCACCGCTTCCAGCGTGGCGAGATAGGCCTCCAGGGGCTCCAGCGCTTCGCCCACGTCGTCCCGCCCGCCGAAGCGGTCCCGCACCACGTCCAGGCCTCCCGCCTCCAACACCTCCACCAGCGTGTCGCGAGCCTCCGGCCCCATGCCCGCCTCCCGCTCCAGCCGCTCCAGCGAGCGAGCCCTGGGCTCACGCTCGAACTTGTCGATGACGGCGTACGCCGCGCTCCGGCGTGACTCGTCGACGCCCAGCGCCTCCAGGATCCGGGTGAGGAGCCGCCGGTCCGAGACGCGCGCCCGCACGTCCTCCGCCGTGAGCCCCAGGTCACGGAGCCCGTCCAGCGCCACCGCCAGGACTTCGGCGTCCGCCGCCACCCCCGCCTCCCCCACGATGTCCACGTTCCACTGGAAGTGTTCCCGCAGGCGGCCGCGCTGCTGCCGCTCGTAGCGAAAGAGCTGGGGAATGGAGAACCAGCGGATGGGTTTGTGCATGCTGCGGGAGCGATCTCCGAGGATGCGCGCCAGCGACGGCGTCATCTCCGGGCGCAGCGCCACCTCCCGCCCGCCCTTGTCGGTGAAGGCGTAGAGCTGCTGCACGATCTCCTCGCCGCTCTTCTCCACGTAGAGCTCCAGCGGCTCCAGCGGCGGGCCATCGTACTCCTGAAAGCCGTAGCGCCGGGAGACCCGGCGCCAGCTCTCGAAGATATGCGTGCGGCGGGCCATCGCGTCGGGGGGGAAGTCGCGAAAGCCCGGTAGCCGCGAAAACGATGAGGTCGACATGGTGCGGCGGAATCTACGCCGGGGGGGGGAGAGTTCAACCGGCGTCCCGCTGGACTCAGCGTCCCGACAGCGGCTCCAGCCCCAGCAACTTCAGCGCCGACCCCACCGTGTGGACGGAGCCCGTCACCACCACCGTCCCCTGCCCGGCGCCGTCGGCGGCCCGCTCCAGGGCGGAGGGAAAGTGGGGCTCCACCACCACGTGGGTGAAAGCCTCCACCGCCCGGGCCGCTTCATGGACGTTCCAGCGCCGCTCGGGCGGGGCGGACGGCGGCTGCGTGAGGACCGCGGCGTCGCATCGGGACAGGAGCGGCGGGAGCATGGCCCGCCAGTCCTTGTCGCCCAGCACCCCCACCAGCGCCGTCAGGGGTCTCGGCAGATCCAGGCGATCCACGGTGTCCACGAGGGAGTGGATGCCCGCGGTGTTGTGCGCCACGTCCAGGAGCCATGTGCGCTCCCCCAACCGCACCACCTGGTCCCGCCCCCAGTAGTCGACGCCCGCCAACCCGCGCCGGATGGCGTCCACGTCGGGCCGCCATCGCTCGGGGACCCACTCCAGCACCTCCAGCGCGGTGGCGGCGTTCACCGCCTGGTGCCGCCCCACCAGCGGGGTGGTGAGCTCCAGCGCGCCCCACGCCAGGGTGTGATACCGGAACGCGGTGTGATCCGCCGCGACGAAGACGTCGGAGAGCCGCTCCGCGTCCACCCGGTGCAGCGGCGCCCCCCGTTGCCGGGCGACCCCCCGGAAGAGCTCCACCAGCCCGGGCGCCGTCTCCGCCGTCACGAACGGGACGCCGGGCTTCACGATCCCCGCCTTCTCCCGGCCGATCTGCTCCAGCGTATCGCCCAGGTAG
>WGEM01000598.1 GCA_015492755.1 Gemmatimonadota bacterium
CCAGCGTGTAGACGCCCGTCACCACCGGGTTGCGGAAGGCGCTCACGATGTTGTGGTAGACGTCGCCGGGCACGAAGTCGCCGTGCGCCGAGCCCACCGTGAGGTGCAGCAGGTGGTAAACGATGTAGGCCAGGAGGAGGAGGCCGCCCACGCGCATCGTCTTCGACGCCCGCGAGAAGACCAGGTTGGCCGAGCGGGAGTATCCACCCGCCCGCGCCGCGGCGCTCTGGCGCCAGAGCTGCACCGCGGCGGTGACGTGGGCGGCGACGGCGATGAGGAGCAAAATGCGAACGCCCCAGAGCCCCACCATCGGTGGGAGCGCCGGGGCGCCCATCTCTCGCAGCCATTCGGCGTAGTGGTTGATCTCGTCGGGGCCCAGGAAGGCTTTCAGGTTGCCCACCACGTGGCCGATGAGCCACGCAATGATGAAGAGGCCCGAGAGGGCCATCACCACCTTCTTCCCGACGGACGTCCTGTACAGGCTCACGACGCGGTGCATGGTCTCTCCCGCGGGTCCGTGCTGAGATTGGGAGGGAGTCGGTCGGTCCGTTGCCGGCCAGCGCCACCTGACGGCGGGGGGTCGCCGGAAGTTACCGAGCGGTGAGGGAGTGTAAAGGGGAGAGGAGGGCGTGCCAGGGTACCGCCAGGACGTGGCGCGCCAGCCACGTCACCTCCTGGCCGCCGTGCACCAGCAGGCATCCGCGGACGCGATCTCCATACTCGTCGCGAAACGACACCAGGTGACGCGCGTCGGCCGTCCCGGGACGCGTCCCCACCTTCACCTCGAGCGCCAGGAGCCACCCGTTGGCCTCCACCACGAAGTCCACCTCCTCGCCCTGGACGGTGCGCCAGTAGTGGAGCTCCGGGCGGCGGGCCAGATGGGCGTCGCGCCATGCCAGGAGGTCCTGAAGGACCATGTTCTCCAGATCCGCACCGTCGGGCTCCGTGTCACCCGCCAGGTAAAGCGCCAGCCCCGTGTCGCACCAGTACGCCTTCGGACTCTTGATGAGCCGCTTCGTCCGGTTCACCGCGTAGGCCGGGACCCGCACGAGCTGATACGAGGTCTCCAGCAGGTTCAGCCAGCGGCGCACCGTGGGCTGGGGGAGCTGAACGTCACGGCCCAGCTCGCTCTGATTGAGGACCTGCCCGCGACGGAGGCACACCGCCCGCATGAGCCGGCGGAAGTCCACCAGGTTGTCGATGGCGGAGAGGTCCTGGAGATCGCGCTCCAGATAGGTGCGCACGTAGCCGTCGAACCAGATGGCCCGGTCCTCCTCCGTGGGCAGCGCCAGCGCCGGGACGGGGTAGCCGCCCCGCCGCACCTCGTGACGCCAGTCGAGCCCGGAAACCGCGCTCGCGGCTGCGAAGAGATCTGGCCAGCGCTGGGGAGGATGCTCGAAGAGGGCGCTCCAGCGGCCCGGTGCGCCGAGGCCGTGCCGCTCCCCCACCGTGAGCGGCCAGAGGTTCAGGTAGGCGGCCCGGCCCGCCAGCGACTCCGAGACGCGTCGCATCAGGAGCAGGTTCGCGGAGCCGGTGAGGATGAATCGCCCGGGGCGACGTTGCGCGTCCACGGCGCGCTTCACCGCCGAAAGGAGTTCCGGAGCGCGCTGCACCTCATCCAGCACCAGTGCCTCCCCCCGGGCCAGCAACTCGTCGGGCGCACGCCGCGCCTGTTCCAGCACGTCCAGGTCGTCCAGCGTGAGGTACGGGAGCTGCGCCTGGAGGAGCGTACGCACCAGAGTGCTCTTCCCCGTCTGGCGGGCGCCGGTGACCACCACCACCGGCATGGTCCGGGCGGCGCGTGCTACCGCGTCCCCCAGAAACCGGGGTACCACACGATCATTCATGCCGTGAATGATAATCATTCACACCGTGAATAGGTAGTACGGGCTCCCGCTACCCGTACAGCTCCAGCTCGGGGATGTCGGCGAAGTCCTGGGGGTTGAGCGTCCAGAGGCGGGCGCGCCAGGTGAGGGCGCAGGCGGCGACGGCCAGGTCGATCTCCCGGCCGCGGGCGCAGGGCAGAGCCCGGTACAGCTCCGCCGCGAGGCGCGCCTCGCCGGCGCCGAACTCCACCACCGCGTCGGGGGGGAGCACCGCCTCCTGCAGCGCCAGCTCCTCCGGAAGGCGCGGACCCCGCCACCACTCATAGAGCACCAGCGTGGGCACCAGCATCCGGTGGCCCTCCGCCAGCGCGTCGCGGAAGGCGCCTCGCAGACGGCCTCCGGCGCCCAGCCCCTCGATGAGGACGGAGGTGTCCAGGAGGATCATCGCCTGCCGCGGCGCCCGCCGGCCCGCCGGGCGCGCCGGATCTCCTCCAGCTCCCGCTCCACCTCACGGCGGGGGCGGTCCGGGACGCGCCGGGCCGCGGCGTCGAAGGCGGCGAGGCGGGCCTCGCGCTCCTCCTCGGTGAGGCGCCCGTACTGTTCGCCGTAGACGCGGAGCGCCTCGCGCACCACCTGGCTCCGCGCCATCCCGGTGCGCTCCGCCAGCCGTTCCAGGTAGGCGACGGTCTCCTCGTCCAGCACGAAGGTTCGTTTGATCATGACGCCATACTGCCATATGTATGGTGCTATGGCAATGCCCGGACGCGCCCCCGGGGTGCCGCCTTTCTTCGGAGCCCCGCCTACAGCGTCCGCCTGAAGCGCGCGATGGAGGCCTGGATCCCCACCACCGCCATCACCGCCAGCACCGCATACTGGAGCCAGAGATCCCGGGGCCCCGCTCCTTTGAGGAAGATCCCGCGCACGATCTCCAGGAAGTGGCGGAGCGGGTTCAGGAGCGTGAGGTGTTCGAAGAAGGTGGGCATCGTCTCCACGGGATAGAGGAAGCCGGAAAGGATGATGGCGGGCAGCAGGAAGAGGTACATCCCCAGGAAGGCCTCCTGCTGCGTGGCGCTGATGGTGGAGATGAAGAGCCCCAGCGAGAGCCCCGCGAGGATGAAGAGCGTGGCGGCCAGCAGGAGCGCCGCCGGCGAGCCCCGGAAGGGGACGTCGAACCAGAGGAGCCCCACGGC
>WGEM01000599.1 GCA_015492755.1 Gemmatimonadota bacterium
ATCCTGGGCGCCTTCTACGCGCTGATGTTCAACTGGGCCCACCTCGACGGGTACCCGCTGCGGCAGCAGGCCCGCGCCGCCGCGAGGTTCCTGGCCGAGGCGCTGGCCCCCGGCAAGGAGACCGCGACCCCATGAGTCCGCGACGCAGCGATCACCTGGCCCTGCCCATTCCCAATGGCTGGTTCGCGGTGGCCTGGAGCCGCGACCTGGTTCCCGGCGAGGTGAAGCCCATCCACTACTTCGGGGAGGACCTGGTCCTCTTCCGCACCCGCTCCGGCCGGGCGGTGGTCCTCGACGCCTACTGCCCCCATCTCGGCGCCCACCTCGGCGAGGGCGGCCGGGTGATCGGCGAGGGGATTCGCTGCCCCTTCCACGGCTGGCACTTCGACGCCGACGGCCGCTGCGACGAGATTCCCTACTGCAAGCGCGTGCCGCCGGCGGCCGCCACCCGCTCCTGGCCGGTGGACGAGCGCAACGAGATGATCTTCGTGTGGCACCACGCCGAGGGCAAGCCCCCGGACTGGCAGGTGCCCGACATGCCCGAGCTCTCGGACCCGGCCTGGACCGAGCCCCGCTTCTTCGAGATCGAGGTCAACGTCCACATGCAGGACATGGCCGAGAACAACTGCGACCCGGTCCACTTCCACTTCGTGCACGGGCAGCCCGAGATCCCGCCCCAGGAGGTGAGCTACAGCGACGGGGGGCGCACCATGCACGCGGTCAGCCGGGCCACCCGGGAGACGCCCTTCGGCACCTTCGACACCGAGCTCTGGCGGGACACATGGGGCCTCGGGCTCGCCGCGGTGCGCCTCACCGGGATCCCGGGTGCAGGGCTGCTCATGTACTCCTCCACCACGCCCGTGCACGAGCGGCGCACCCACTCGCGCTGGCTTTTCACCGTGAGCCGGAACCTCGCGGATCTCGCCGGCGAGGAGTTCATCGACGGCCTGATGCAGGGCGTGAAGCAGGACTTCCGCATCTGGGAGAACAAGATCCACCCGCGGCGGCCCGTCTTCTGCGAGGGCGACCACTTCCTGGGGGAGTTCCGCCGCTGGGCCCGCCAGTTCTACTCCGAGCCCATCGCCTCCATCCCGGAGGAGGCGTAGGAGGACCCATGGACCGCTATCTCGTGATCTCCTCGGACTGCCACGCGGGGCTCCCGCCGGAGCAGTACCGGGACTACCTCGACCCCAGGTACCGGGAGGTCTTCGACCAGGCGCTCCCCATCCAGCTGGAGGAGACGCGGAAGGCGGCGCAGAAGTTCCTGGTGGACGACATCAACCGCGCGTGGCGGCGCGGCCGGGAGAGGGAGCTCTCCGGCGCGTGGAACCACGACGAGCGGATCCGGGTGCTCGACGCCGACGGCGTCGCGGGGGAGGTGATCTTCCCCGACGGCATCACCGAGATGAACATGCCCCCCTTCGGCGCGGGGCTTTCGCTCCCCACGGAGAACGTGGTCCCCGAGCTCCAGTGGGCCGGGGCCCGGGCCCACAACCGCTGGCTGGCGGAGTTCTGCCAGATGGCGCCGGAGCGGCGCGCCGGCATCGCCATCGTCCCCATCTGCTGGGACGTGGACGAGGCGGTGAAGGAGATCCGCTGGGCCCGGGAGCACGGCCTCCGGGGCATCCTGATCCCGACCCGCTGGGGTAGCCAGGCTCCCTACCACGACCCCCGCTACGAGCCGATCTGGGCCGTCTGCGAGGACCTCGAGATGGTGGTGGCGGTGCACTCAGGCGCCGCACCCATGGAGGACTACGGCGAGCACCAGGGCATGGTCGGGATCTACATCTCGGAGGTCGCCTGGTGGACGGCCCGGCCCCTCTGGTTCCTGATCTGGGGCGGCGTCTTCGAGCGGCATCCGAGGCTTCGATTCTCCATCACCGAGGGGACGGCGATCTGGGTCCCGGAGCTCCTCGAGCTCCTCGACCAGCGCTACAGCGAGACCCACTACAGCGCCAAGCTCGGCGACTACCGCAGCCATCTGAGCCTCAAGCCCAGCGAGTACTTCGCGCGCAACGTGGGCCTCGGCGCCTCGTGCATGCCGCGGAAGGAGGCGGAGATCCGGGAGCGGATCGGCGTCCGGAACCTCATGTGGGGCACCGACTACCCCCACCCGGAGGGAACCTGGCCCGAGACCCGCTCCCAGCTCTACGAGACCTTCCACGGCCTGCCGGAGGAGGATCTCGAGGCCATGCTCGGCATGAACGCCGCGCGCTTCTACGGCTTCGACGTGGAGAAGCTCATGCCGCTGGTGGCCCGAATCGGCCCGGAGAGGCGGTGGCTCCGCGGCGAGGAGGGCGGGACGCCCGGGAGGACCCATGGCACGGCTTAGGTACGCGAAGAGCCCGGAGCAGGTGGCCCGGGCGGCGGAACAGAACCCGGAGTTCCTGGAGAGCACCGTGAGCTCGCTCCGGGCCGTCTACGAGACGGATCCCCGGCTCGTGGCCGCCGTGCTCCCGAAGCCCCTCGAGCCGACGGAGCGCCCCGAGGTGCAGGTGACCTTCTCCAAGGTGGCCATGCACATCTCCCCGGAGCTCACCGTCGAGATCGGCTCCGGGGTCTTCGGCGTCCGCGCCCGCTACGAGGACACCGAGGGCACCTACATCCTCACCATGCCGATGACCGCCGAGCAGGCGGTGCTCGCCGGCCGCGACACCTACGGCGAGCCCAAGAAGGTCGGCGAGATCGACCTCGCGGTGGAGGGCGACCGCGTGGAGGCCCGCATCACCCGCATGGGGATCACCTACCTCGAGGGCCGGGGCCGCCTCGGCGAGGACCGCGGCGGGCGCGAGTACACCGAGTACGCCTGGTGCTTCAAGGCGCTGCCCTCCTGCGAGAAGGGCCGCGACTTCGACGGCGACCCGTTGCTGGTGCGACTCGTGTGGCAGCAGCGGCACCGGGAGGTCCGCCCGGTGGAGGGCGAGCTCGTGCTCCGGGACTCCCCCTTCGATCCGGTGGCCGACCTCCCCGTGCGGCGCCTCGTGGGGATGGAGTACGACGTGGGGACCACCCTGAGCCACGGCGAGGTGATCCGGAGCGTTCCCGGCTCGTGGCTGCTCCCCTTCCTGCACCAGCGCTACGACGACCCGACCCATCCGGGGGTCGAGATCGCCATCTAGGTC
>WGEM01000600.1 GCA_015492755.1 Gemmatimonadota bacterium
AGGTGGACCGGCTCTTCGACAGCGGATCTCTGGCCTGGTCGATGCACCAGATGCGACCAGTCATCGTCCGCGGCTCGTCCCTGGGCCGGTGGATCGTCCTCCACCCGCTGGCCACACCCGCCCGGGTGCTCGGCTTCTTCGTCGGCGCGCTGGACGGCGAGGTGGCCTTCCTTCCCGATGCCACGCAGAAGGCGCTCACCATCGTCCTGATGAACTGCTCGGGCGTCCTGGGCTCGAGTCTCCTCTACCGCGAGCTGGAGGAGCACTCTGAGAACCTGGAACGGATGGTGGAGGAGCGCACGCGGGAACTGAAGCGATCCGAGGAGGCCGCCCGGGAGGCCAGCCGCGCCAAGAGCGAGTTCCTGGCCAACATGAGCCACGAGATCCGCACCCCCATCAACGGGATCATGGGGATGGCCTCGCTCCTGGCGCAGACGCCGCTGGACGATGAGCAGCGGGAACAGGTGGATACGCTCATGCGCTCCACGGAGAGCCTCCTCACCGTCCTGAACGACATCCTGGATTACTCGAAGGTGGAGGCGGGACAGCTCGCGCTGGAGTCCCATCCCTTCGACATCCGCCAGATCGCCGATGACGTGGCGGAGCTCATGGCCACCCGCGCCGCACGAAACCAGGTGGAGGTGATCGTGCGGTGCGCCACCGATGTCCCGCACACGCTCCTGGGGGACGCCGGTCGCATCCGGCAGATCGTGTCGAACCTTGTGGGTAACGCGGTGAAGTTCACCGAATCCGGAACCGTGACGGTGGACATCGAGGTGGTGGACGACGGTGGGACGCTCTCCGTCTCGGTGCACGACACGGGAATCGGCATCGCGCCGGAGCGGTTGGACGCCATCTTCGACGAGTTCGCGCAGGCGGACACCTCCACGACGCGCCGGTTCGGAGGAACCGGCCTCGGTCTCACCATCAGTCGAAAGCTGGCGCGGCTCATGGGCGGCGACGTTCGGGTGCAGAGCCGCCTGGGCGTGGGTTCAACCTTCACGTTTACCATGCCCGCCTGGGCGGTGGAAGCGCCGGAACATATGCCCCGCGCGGACCTCTCCGGGTTTTCCGTCTTCGTGGTTTCTCCACGCTCCGGCGTACGGGAAGCGGCGTCCGACATCGTCCGCCGCGGCGGCGGGGAGTGCCGCGCGTTCTCCAGTGTGGAGGACGCCGCCGAGGCCTGGAGGGCCGGCGAGCCCCCCGACTGGGTCCTCCTGGACGGAGGCTGGAACCCCGAACGCCTCCCTGTGGACGCGCGCCGCATCCGCGCCGCGCTGGGTGACGTCCGGGTGGCGGGTCTCGTACCCCCGGGGATGGCTACGACAGGGGAGGAGCGCGACGACGCGCTCGCCGCGCTCCTCCCGCGGCCGGTGCGGGCGTCCCGTCTCGCCGCCCTCCTGGAGGGCCGGCAGCGGAGGTCCACCACGGCGGGGACCGTAGCCGCCACTGCCCAGCGTCCGGCGCGTATCCTCCTGGCGGAAGACGACCCGGTCAACACCGCGGTGGCTACGCAGATGCTCCGGCGGCTGGGACACGAGGTGCGCGCGGTGCCCGACGGACGCCAGGCGGTGGAGGCCCTGGAGCACGAGACCTACGATCTCGTCCTGATGGACTGTCAGATGCCGGAGATGGACGGCTACTCGGCGGCCCGCGAGATCCGCGCCCGGGGCTTCACGCTGCCCATCGTGGCGCTCACGGCGTCCGCCATGGCGGAGGACCGCCAGGCCGCGCTGGACGCGGGGATGGACGCCCACCTCACGAAGCCCATCAAGCTGGAGAGCCTTGCGCAGGCGCTGGCGGGCTGGCTCGAGATCGAGCCGGAAGAGAGGGCGGAAGCGCCCGATACGGCGGTCGACGGGTCGGTGTTCGACGTGCAGGATCTCCTGCAACGCACCGGCGGCGACGTCTCCATCGCCCGGGAAATCGTCCAGCTCTTCATCGCGCAGTTCCCCGAACTCAGCGCCCGGGCCCGCCGGGCTCTTGAAGCGGGTGATGTTCGGGAGGCGGCTTCCGTGGCGCACCGTCTCAAGGGCGCGGCCTCCACACTGGGTGCCCGGCGCCTGGCCCAGCAGGCCCGCGCCGCGGAGGAGTGCTGGTCCCAGGCCCGGGAAGACGCGCGGGACGGACTGGAGCGGCTCCGGCGGATGCGCGAAGCCTTCGACGCGTTCCGGGCCGCGGTCCATGAAGGCTTCGCCGGAGACACCGCAGCATGACCTCACCGGGGA
>WGEM01000601.1 GCA_015492755.1 Gemmatimonadota bacterium
CGCTGGATCTGGAAATCGACGCTGCTGGCTTCCCGGGTGAACCCGCTCCAGCCCGTACTGATGGAGAGGGAAGGGAGGTAGCCGGACTTGGCGGCGCTGACACCTACGTCCGCCGCCTCCTTGCTCCGGCGCTGCGCCTCCAGCGTGGGATTGTGGCGCAGCGCCAGCTCCACCAGCTCGTCCACTTCCCACGTGGGCTCGGAGAGCTGGAACGTCGTCACCAGCTCGAATTCCTGGTCCACCGACACCCCCATCTCCTGGAGGAGGCGCATCCGCGCCGTGCGCAGTGCGTTCTCCGCCTGCAGGAGCGCCACCTGGGCGCGACCCACCTGAATCTCCGCGAGCCCCACGTCGAGGGGTGTGACCTGGCCCACCTCCAGTTGGGCTTCGGCGAGGCGGAGGTTGAGCCGATTGCTCTCGAATTGCTGCCGGGCGGCGGTGAGGGCGGCCTGCTGGCGGAGGGCCTCCACGTAGGCGTTGGTGACGCGGGCCACGAGATTCGCCTCCGCCGCGCGGATCTGGGCGGACGTGGCGCTGCGCTGCGCCTTGGCTCGGGCGGGCCCCTTCAGCGTGGCCCAGTCCAGCGAGTAGCTCAGGCCCAGGTTGTAGCTGGAAAAGTAGTAGGAGGGCTGATCGGTGAAGCCCAGGTCTCCGAGGGTGAGGCTTCCCAGGCGCTGTTCACCCGGCCCCTGCCAGGTGACGCCGGAGCTTGCCGAGGCGGTGGGCAGGAAGGCGGCGTACGCTTGCCGCACGTCCCACTCCGCCAGATCCAGGTCGTTGCGCGACTGCAGAAAGGAGGGGTTGTTGCGTCGCGCGATCTCGACGGCTTCGTCCAGGGAGAGTGTGGCGGGTACCGTCTCCTGTGCGGTGATGGGCATGGCAAACGCCACAGCCGCACAGATGAGGACGGCGAACCGCCCGCTCGCGGATCGCGTTGAGGTCATGGGTTGGAACATCTCTTGGTTCGACGTGAGGATGGCGGGTCATGGCCCCGTACGGACCTCGTCGGACAATGGTTTCTCATCCCGCCCCGCAGGGTACGGCGGGTGCGGCGGAATCCTTCACCCGTTGGCGACGGGCGGCTGGCCCGGTACGGGGCCCGGGCTCAACCTGTCAGATCCGTCCGGACCGCCACCCACTTCCGGGAAGGGATCTCCACCCGGAGCACCTGACCCTGGCGCCCGAACCACACGATGCGCCCCTCGCCGGGCGCCTCGAGCGCGACGCGACGCGCAGGTACGACGGTGGGCCCGATGGAGATCTCCTCGGTGGTGACCGACGTCACCTTCAACTCCAGCTCCCGGCGTTCGCGGGGCACCACCACGTGCACCACGTCGCCCTCTTCCACCGCGCGAAGAAAATAGTGGTGGTGGGCGACGCCCGCTTCCAGAATCCGCGTCCCGCGTCGCGCCCGGAACTCGCGCTCCTCCCGGCCCCGCGGCGACGAGAAGCGCGAGACGAAGCGGGGCCCGGCGAGGTTCATGCGGATTTCCAGCTCTCGTGCGCCCGACACCTTGAGCTGATACCCGTCGGGAACCTCATCGCTGCCCCGTACCCTCAGGAGGGGGCGCGCTTCCTCCCGTCCCTCGGGGCTCCGGACGGTCATGACGGCGTCGGCGATGTAGACCGCGTCCGAAAGGATGCCCGCCCGCCGGATGGAGAACCGTTCGGCGCCCATCTCTTCCCCTCCCACCTCGATCCGATACACGCCCTGATCCACCACGGCGCTCTGGCCTGCCACCGGTGGCGGAGCGGGGGCCAGGAAGGCGAATACCCCGGCCAGAAGGGGGTGTACGCCAGGGCGGGGAAGGAGCGCGATGGGTGACATGGCCTCTGCTACACGCCGCGCGCTCGGGCGTTCACGTCGGGACCGACGTCGATCTCCCGCACCAGCGCCTCCACGATACAGGAGAACACCCGCGCCCCCAGCGTCCGCTCGGATGCGCGCTCCTCCCCACCGCTTCCACCTCCGGGCGCGTCCGTGGGTGCGTCGGGTGCCGCCCCGGGATAACTTTCCCGGCGCCGGGAGCGAAGGTGCGCGATGAGGGCCCATTCCAGCCAGGGGGTGGGCGCACGCTCCGCGGCGTCGGACGGGATGAACCGGGAGACATCCACCTGATACAGGTCGAACACACGCGTCGCGGCGGCGTCGGTGAACGCCATGAGCAGCGCCTCGAGGTGCGGCTCATACCCGTGCGCCGTGAGGATGAGGAACTCCCGGACGCCGCCGTCCTCCCAGCCCGCCAGCAGCTCGTTCACGACGCGGTGCAGCGTCTTGCGGCGCACGCCGGTCACTCCGGGCGGAGGACCCCCACGCGGAGGAACGCCGTACCAGTAGGTCGGCGCCACCAGGACGCCGGTGGCGGCGGAGACGCGATCCGCCACCGCGGAAGCGATCCACCCGGTGGCGGCGAGGGGAAGTCCACCTCCACCGTCGTACAGCGCGCCCACCGGAAGGAGGAGGCGCGGATCACGCGCCAGGTGGTTCGCGACGGCTCCGGAGGACATGGCAGCGAGATGAAATGACATCGGGCAACGGCTCTCCACGCGCGGACGGTTCGTTCCTCGGCGCACTCCACCGCCTGGGCCCCTGGCTGGCGCTCTCCGCACTGGCGCTCTGGTCGGCGTCGTTCGCGGCGGGGGCGCTCGCGGTGGCTGCAGTGGTGCTGGTGCTGGCCGTGCTCCGAGGCGCCCATCGGGAAACCCGCCTGCACGGCGCTGCATCGGTGGTTCTCCTCTGGGGAATCCTGGTGGGATTCTGGGCTCACCGCCAGGTGTGGGAGACCGCGTCATCGTGGGACCGATACTGGGCGGAGCGGCAGGAGGAGGTGGGCGCGCGATTGGATCGCGCCCTGGAGGCGCGACTCGCCGACGCGGAGGCGGCGGCGGATGCGCTGGTGGGTCGGGCGGATGAGGTGTACGCGGCGAGGAACAGCGAACTGGGGCGGAGTCCGGGCCGCGGTGTGCAGGACCTCCCGTGGGCCGACCCGGTGCGACAGCTCCGGGCGCGCCACGGCGTCGCCGCGCTGGCGCTGTACGATCCGTCGGGTACGCCTGTGGTGTGGGACGGCGTCCATCGGGGGCGCGTGCCCGAGGAGGTCCAGCGGGGTCTCAAGCGCTATTCCTACCGGGATGTGCCGCTCTTCGGGTATCTCTACGTCACCTCGGTCACCGAAGACGGCAGCGTCGCGGTGGCGGCGCAGCTCATGCGGACCGACCTGGCCCCCGAGCTCGGCGCCGACCTGGGCGATTTCGAGACCAGATTCTCCCGATCCGCCGGTGAAGTGATCGAGGTTTCGGGTGAGTCACCGCCCGGCGGCGCGGGGGTGTTCGATCTGGTGGGTGCCGATGGCGAGCGCCTGCTGAGTGTCCGGTCTGTCTCTTA
>WGEM01000602.1 GCA_015492755.1 Gemmatimonadota bacterium
CCACGAACTCCGCGTACGCGCCGCCACCGGTGATCCCCATGACGCGGCGTCCCAGCCAGCCGTCGTCCACCTCCGGCCCCACGGCCTCCACCACACCGGAGTACTCCAGTCCCGGGATGTCTTCCGGATACCCCGGCGGAACCGGATAGCGTCCCCGCCGCTGCAGGAGGTCCGCCCGGTTGAGCCCGAAGGCCGCCACCCGCACGCGGAGCTGCCCCGGGCCGGGCTCGGGCACCGACACTTCCCGGATCTCCAGAGCCTCGGGGCCTCCCGGCTCCCGGATCACCACCGCGCACATCGTCTCCATGGCGATCTCCTCACCTCGTGTCGTCCCGAAGGGGGGCGCCGGGCCCGCGCGTGGATGGTAGTCACCCGCCGCAGGGATCACTACCTTGGCCCTCCCATGAAACTACCCTTCAAGCTCACCCGACCCCTGGTCTTCTTTGATCTGGAGACCACCGGCCTGGACGTACGCAGCGACCGCATCGTGGAGCTGGCGCTCATCAAGGTGACGCCGCAGGGCGACGTCATCGAGCGGGTGCGCCGATTCAACCCCGGCATCCCCATCCCGCCGGAAGCCACCGCCGTCCACGGCATCACCGACGAGGACGTGGCCCACGAGCAGCCCTTCTGCCGCTACGCCCGGAGCCTGCACGACGACTTCCTGGCGGACTGCGACCTGGCAGGCTTCAACATCAAGGGCTTCGACCTCCACATGCTCATGGCGGAGTTCAAGCGGTGCGGCATCGACTTCTCGCTGGAGGGGCGCCGTATCATCGATATGCAGAACATCTTCCACCGCGAGGAGCCGCGCGACCTCTCCGCGGCGGCGCGCTTCTATCTGGGCCGCGAGCACGAAGAGGCCCACACCGCGCTGGGTGACATCCGCACCTCCGCCGCCATCCTGGCGGCGCAACTGGAGCGCTACCCCCACCTCCCCGCCGATCTGGACGAACTCCATCGCTACTGCGAAGAGTACGCGCCCTTCCGCACCGAGGTGGACCGCTGGTTCAGCGGAAGTGAGGGAGCACGGGTCTTCCGGAGGGGGAAGCACCGCGGTCGCCCGCTGGCCGAGGTGGCTCAGGACGAGCCCGACTACCTCCGGTGGATGCTGGGCCTGGACGACATGGACGACGAGGTGAAGAACGTCGTGCGCCAGGCCCTGAACGGAGAGACGCAGTCCACCGACACTCCCGCAGACACACACGAATCCGACGGAGAAGGATCATGAAGTCCACGAAGGCGCCACGGCTCCTCACGGCGCTCCTCACCACCGCCTTCGTCTCGCTGGGCAGCGACGCGACCGCGCAGGAGGCCATCCGCACGCAGGAGCTGGCGGACTTCCATCCCCGCTCCATCGGCCCGGCGGTGACGGGTGGCCGGGTGCACGACATCGAGGCCGTCCCCTCCGATCCGTCCACCATCTACGTGGCTTCCGCGTCGGGCGGGCTCTGGAAGTCCACCACCCGCGGCATCACGTGGGTCAACGTCTTCGACACCATGGAGGTGAGCACCTTCGGCGACGTGGCGCTGGCCCCGTCGGACCCCGACATCGTCTACGCCGGCACCGGCGAGCAGAACAACCGTCAGAGCACCTCGTACGGCAACGGGGTCTACCGCTCCGACGACGGCGGACGCACCTGGCGCCACCTTGGGCTGGAGGAGACGCGCCACATCGGCAAGATCGAGGTGGATCCCCGCGACCCCGACGTGGCCTTCGTGGCGGCGCTGGGCAACCTCTGGGCGCCGTCGGAGGAGCGGGGCGTCTACCGCACCCGCGACGGCGGACGCACCTGGGACCGGGTGCTCTTCGTGGATCGCTACACCGGTGCCGTGGACCTGGTCATGGATCCGTCCAACCCGGACGTGCTCTACGCCGCCAGCTACCAGCGCATGCGCCGCGCCTGGGGCTTCAACGGCGGCGGACCCGGGAGCGGGATCTACAAGACCACCGACGGCGGCGAGACGTGGAGGGAGCTCACCAACGGAATCCCCGCCGGCGACAAGGGCCGCATCGGCCTGGCCATCGCCGCGTCCAACCCGCAGGTGCTCAACGCCCTCATCGAGCATCCGGACCCCGATGCGCAGGGGGTCTACCGCACCGAGGACGGCGGCACCACCTGGGAGCGGGTGAACCCGCAGAACATCCGCCCCATGTACTACAGCGAGATCTTCATCGACCCCAACGACGAGAACCGCGTCTACACGCTGGCCACGCGCTCGTACGTGAGCGAGGACGGAGGCCGCACGTTCACGCAGATCGCGGTGCCGCCCACCTATGACGTGGGGGTGCACGCCGACCACCATGCCCTCTGGATCGACCCCCACGACTCCGAGCACCTCTACCTGGGAGGCGACGCCGGCCTGCACGAGAGTTACGACGGGGGGGTGACCTTCCGGAAGGTGAACAACTTCCCCATCGCGCAGTTCTACGCCATCGGCGTGGACATGCGGGAGCCCTACTGGGTCTACGGCGGTCTCCAGGACAACCACTCCTTCATGGGCCCGTCCGAAACCCGCCGGTGGATCGGGATCGTCAACGACGACTGGATGCAGAACGGCTTCGGCGACGGGATGTACTGGCAGGTGGACCCCAGCGACGCCCGCTACGCCTACGGCAGCTCCAACGGCGGCAACTACTTCCGCTACGACACCCACACCGGTGACATGTTGGACATCTCACCCGAGCCCCCGCCGGGTGAGCGGTTCCGCTTCGACTGGACCTCACCCCTCATGCTCTCACAGCACGACCCGGAGGTGGTGTACGTAGCGGGTAACCGCCTGTTCATCTCCAGGGATCGCGGCGAGTCGTGGACGTACACCGAAGACCTGAGCCGCCGGATCGATCGCGACACGCTGGAGATCATGGGCGTGAAGGGCGCGGAGATCCGCATCTCGCCCAACGACGGCACAAGCAGCTTCGGTGAGGCCACCACCCTGGACGAGTCGCCGCTGGATCCGGCGATCCTCTGGGTGGGCTTCGACGACGGAAACCTGCAGGTGAGTCTCGACGGCGGGCAGACGTGGACGGAGGTCTCGGACAACGTCCCCGGCATCGCCGACGGCACCTACGTGAGCCGCATCACCGCGTCGACTTCCGCCCCGGGGACGGCCTACGCCACCTTCGACGGACACCGGGACGGCGACTTCCGGCCGTACGTGTACCGCACCACCGACTTCGGACGGAGCTGGGAGCCGCTCCACGCCACGCTGCCCGAGATGGGTGTGGTGAACGTCATCGTGGAACACCCCGACAACCCGGCGACACTTTTCCTGGGCACGGAGCACCACGCCTACGTGAGCACCGACGCGGGCGCGCACTGGGCGCGCATCCCCAACCTCCCCACCACGCATTACGACGACATGGTGGTGCACCCCCGCGAGAACGATCTGGTGCTGGGCACACACGGTCGCGGCATCTGGATCCTGGACGACACGCGGCCCATCGCCGCCTGGGCGGCCGCCACAGGCGCCGTCACGGTCTTCCCGGCGGGCCCGGGTACCATCAAGATCTACCGGAAGGATACCTCCTACCGGGCACAGGCGGAGTTCCACGGAGAGAACCCGCCCGATGGCGTGTTCATCTCCTACCGGCTGCGGGACGGCGCCGACGAAGCGCTCCTCACGGTGACCGATCGCCAAGGTCGTGTGGTGCGCCGCATGCGCGTGCCGGCGTCGGCGGGGATGCACCGCGTGAACTGGGACCTCCGACACGGACTCCCCCGCCACGACGTCGAGGTGTGGGAGCGTTTCGAGCACCCGGAGCTTCCCCGGCCCATCGGGCCGCGAGGGCCGTGGGTCTCCCCGGGCACGTACACGGTGAAGGTGGAGGCGGGCGGCGCGTCGGACTCCATCGAGGTGGACGTACGGGGCGATCCCCTCATGCCCATCACCCAGGAGATGTACGAGAGCCGCGAGCGCTTCATGCTGGAAGCCATGGCGCTCCAGCAGGAGATCCGGACCCTCATGCGGGAACGGGGGATCCGTGGTGGCGGCTTCCGCTTCGGCGGCGCCGCGCCGGATCTCACCACGCCGGAGGGCAAGCTACGGGCCGCCGCGCGGGCGGCGCAGGGCGTCTTCTCGGCGCTGAACGGACAAGCGGTGCGACCCGGCTCGCTCTATCCGCCCACCGCCACGCAGCGGGCGCAACTGGAGCTGGCGAAGCGTCTCCTCCGGGAGGTTCAGGCAGGAAACTGACCGCGGGCACGCGCCTCCACGGTCCGGTGACGACGCATCGGGCCCCAGGGGTGTCTCCGCCCGTCGGGAGTGTCCACCACGGCACGGCCCCGATCCGCCGCCGGATCAGCGCTTACGGCGGATCGCGTTCTCCGGACGCTTCGTGACGATCTCCACCGCGCCCAGACGCCCCGCGTCACCGTAGCGGAAGAAAGCGTCGGAGGCGGTGAGCACGCGAATGCTCTCGATCTCCTCGGGGCGCTGGTTGAGAATCATCGCCGCCACGTCCGCGGGAAGTGTGGGCGGCTGTCCGATGCCGAATTCCCGGTTGCTGGGCGGCGCGTAGATCACCGCGCCGTCCAGCACGATGAGCACCGGGTGGCACCCGGTACCCAGATCTTTCAGCTCCTGAATCGAGGGGCGTCGTCGCGTGGACTCGATGCAGAAGCTCATGTTCACGCCGTTGCCCTTCTGGCGGATACGCAGGCGCGGCGGCGCCTTCATGCGCATCACCTCCAGAATCTTGTTGGTGCGGCCCTCCATGGCCTCGATGGCCTCCGGACCGATGTAGTCGGCGGCCCGGCCCACGGTGAGCGCCTCGATCTCCTCGGTGGGACGGACGTCCACCGCCACACCGGAGAGCGACACCGGTCTGGGAGTGAGGTTCAGCGCCAGGA
>WGEM01000603.1 GCA_015492755.1 Gemmatimonadota bacterium
CCTCGGGGCGCGGGAGGTCCTCCAGCGACTTGAAGCCGAAGTGCTCCAGGAAGGTCCGCGTGGTCCCGTAGAGGAGCGGTCGCCCCAACCCCTCACCGCGTCCCACCACCTCGATGAGGTCACGTTCCAGGAGCGTCCGGATGACGCCGGACGCACCCACGCCGCGGATGTACTCGATCTCCAGGCGACCGATGGGTTGCCGATACGCGATGATGGCCAGCGTCTCCAGCGCCGGACCCGAAAGGCGCGACGAACGGGGCACGTTGTCGAAGCGCTCCAGATACGGCGCGAACTCCGGTCGGGTGAGGATCTGATAGCCCTCCGCCAGCTCCACGATCTCGAAGGCGCGCTGCGCGTCGTCGTATTCGGCGCGGAGCTGCTGAAGTGCCTCCTCCACCACGTCCTCGTCCAGCGACTCGTCGGCGCGCGCGATCTCATCGGGTGTGAGCGGCGCGTCGGAGGCGAAGAGCACCGCCTCCACGATCTGCAGGGCGTTCAAGCCTGGGCTCCTTCCTCTGCGTCGTGAGCTTCATCCGAATCCAGTTCGTCCACCGTCTCTTCCTCCAGCCGCTCGTTGCGCCGGTAGAGCCAGAGCTCGGTGAACGGGCGCGTCTGGCGGAGGAGGAGGATGCGCCGCCGCGTGAGCTCCAGTCCCGCCAGGAACGTCATCACCCCGTGCATGCGGTCGCGGAAGCCCTCCACCAGCCGACTGAACTCCACACGCGACTGGTCCCGCAGCGCGTCGAGGATCACCACCACCTTCTCCTGCATGGACACCGTGCTCCGGGGCGTCACCCGGTGGTCCCGGTCGCGGGGCGAGGGCATCTCCACCTTGAGCGCCGCCTGGAAGACGTCGTCCCAGGTGGTCTCCAGCGGAAGCTCCGACGGCTCCCGCCGGGGCCGGGGGGGCACGTATCCCTTGCGGAACCGACGGCTCCGATCCGCCTCAGCCACGCGCAGCCGCTCGGTGATCTCCCGGATCTGCTCGTACTCCAGGAGCCGGCGCACCAGCTCCGCCCGCGGGTCCTCGTACTCGTCGTCCTCGGGCCTGGGCAGGAGCATCTGCGCCTTGATGCGCACCAGCGTGGCGGCCATCTCCAGAAACTCTCCCGCACCGTCCAGATCCGCCCGGTCCAGCCCCTGGATCGCCTCCAGGAACTGATGGGTGATGGTGGCGATGGGGATGTCGAAGACGTCGATGTCCTGGGACCGGATGAGGTGGAGGAGGAGGTCCAGCGGCCCCTGGAACCGCTCCAGATCGACGAGGAAGAAGCCCTCGCGCTCCGTCCGGTCCTGCACGACGGTCAGATCCATAGGCGGACGAACCCTTCCGCCAGCTCCATGAGCGCCGTCACCGGCCAGAGGAGGACATCGAAGAGCGAGGGGACGAAGAAGAAGAGCGCCATGAGAATGAGGATCCCGAATCGCCCCGCCTCCCGGTACCGCAGCGCCAGTGGACGCGGGAGGAGGTGGAAGAGCACGTGCGACCCGTCCAGCGGGGGGATGGGGATGAGGTTGAAGAAGGCGAGGATGAGGTTGATGAAGACCGCCGTGAACGCCAGACGCGCGAGGTACTGGAACACCGCGGCGGCGCCCAGCACGCCGGCCAGCTTCACGAAGATCGCCGCCGCCAGCGTGGCCAACACCGCGAGGATGAGGTTCGACACCACCCCCGCCAGCGAAACCCGGATGTCTCCCGCTACGGGATCGCGAAAGTTGGCGGGATTCACCGGAACGGGCTTGGCCCACCCGAAGATGAAGCCCGCACCGCTCAGGTGCAGCGCCAGCGGAACCACGAACGAACCCATCGGGTCGAGGTGAGGGATGGGGTTGAGGGTGAGCCTCCCCAGCCGCTCGGCCGTGGGGTCGCCCTCGCGCCTGGCCTGCCAGGCGTGGGCCACCTCGTGGACGACCACGGAGAGGATGAGGATTGCGGTGAGAAGGACGGCTTCCATAGCCAGGAAAGCTAACAGGTCGTGCGCGAAGCACACCCGCCGGGACGTGTGCCACGGTGGAGGATGCCGGGCGCGGCCAGCGGTTGATCCCGCCCCCCGTCGTTTCTAGCTTTGTTGGCTCGCATCACGACGTGACACTGGATTGACTGTTTCGCGCCCCGAGGGACGCATGCCGAACATCAAGAGCGCCAAGAAGCGCATGGAACTCAGCGCGCGGGCGCGCCTCAAGAATCGCTCCGCCCGCAGCCGCATCCGCACCGCCATCAAGAAGGTCCGCCAGGCCGAGACGGTGGAGGAGGCCCGGACGCGCCTCCGCGAGGCCGTCTCCCTCCTGGACCGGGCGGCGCGGCGCCGGCTCTTCCACCCCAACCGGGTGGCGCGCATCAAGAGCAAGCTGACGCGCTTCGTCAACCAGATGGGCTGACGCTCCCCGTCGGAGCGGTGGAGACAGGGACGGACCCGGAACCCTCGAGCTTCCGGGTCCGTTTCTCGTTGCCCGCCGGGAGTCCCTCAGGACGCCCCGTCCAGCGCCCACACCAGCCGTCCCTCCACGAA
>WGEM01000604.1 GCA_015492755.1 Gemmatimonadota bacterium
CCGTGAGGAGTCCGAAGCGCGTGGTGGCGCCCACCAGCGTGAAGCGCTCGATCTTCATGGTCATGGTCTGCGCCTTCGGACCGTCGGAGAGGCGGATCTCCACCTGCCAGTCCTCCATGGCCGGGTAGAGGAACTCCTCGATGACCGGGCGCAGCCGGTGGATCTCGTCGATGAAGAGGATGTCGCCCTCACGCTGATTGGTGAGGATGCCCACCAGGTCGGCGGGCTTCTCCAGCACCGGGCCGGATGTGGTCTTGATGTTCACGCCCATCTCCCTCGCCAGGAGCGTGGCGAGGGTGGTCTTGCCCAGACCGGGAGGGCCGTGAAAGAGCACGTGATCCAGCGCCTCCCGGCGCTGCTTCGCCGCCTCGATGGCGATGGCCAGAGCTTCGCGGACCTTGGCCTGTCCGATGAACTCCGCAAGGCGCTGGGGGCGGAGCGAGGGCTCGCTCCCGACGTCCTCCGCCAGCACCTCGGGGGTGGTGATCTGCGTGTGCTCGGTCATTGCCGGAATGTAGCGCGACGTCAAACGTCGGGGGTAGAGTCGTCGCCGCGACCCGCCACGCGGGCGCCCGGGCTGCGAAGGCGGCGGATCTCTCGCGCCACTGGATCCTCCCCCTGCGGAACGGTGAGGGCGGTGAGCACCGCCTCGAAGAGGCGGAGGAGGCGCACGATCCGCTCCGCGTCGGCCAGCGGCTCGGGCACGACGGTCTGCAGCACGTCCACCCGCTCGGGATAGGTGGGGCCCAGCGGCCCTTCGTCGTCGGTGATGGCCAGGCGCACACGCCCGCCGCGGAGCGCGTACAGGCTCTCGTCCAGGTTCACGGTGATGGTGGTGTCGGCGGCGGGAACCTGTACCGCGTCGGGGTGGCCGAAGCGCCCGGGGGCGTAGGTGCCGCCCAGGCGCTCCGCCGCCTGGCGCCAGGCCTTGCGGCGTCGCAGCGGCGAGAACCGGAGAAGCACGGGCGCGCCTGTCCCGGACAGGCTCTCAGCGCAGCGCCAGCGCGCGCCGGATGAGTTCCTCGGTGGAATCCGGTGTGCCCTCTTCCAGCACCCGCCGGACGGCGTCGTCGGCGTCGGCAAAGGTGTAGCCCAGCGCCACCAGCGCCTGGACCGCAGCCTGGGCGCCACCCACCGTGCTTTCGTCTCCCGGAGCCGCCACCGCGAGGTCCGCCACGCGGTCGGCCAGCTCCAGGGCGATCTTCTCCGCCTTCTTCCGCCCGATGCCGCTCACCTGCTGGAGCGCCGTCAGATCCTTCTCTGCCAGCGCCCGCGCCAGTCGCTCGGCCCGGAAGGTGGACATCATCGCCAGCGCCAGCTTCGCCCCCACGCCGGATGCCGTGAGGAGACGCTGGAAGAGCGCGCGCTCCTGGGCGTCCAGGAAGCCGTAGAGCGCCACGGAGGTCTCTCCGGTGACCTGCACGGTGCGGAGTTCCACCTCCGTGCCCGGCGAAGGCAGGCGCTCCAGCACGGTGAGGGGTACCTCCACCTCGTAGACCACCCCCCCGGCGGTGGCGACCTCCACCGCGTCGGGTTCCCTGGTGAGGAGCGTGCCGCGCAGACGGGAGATCATGCCGGGAAGCTCCCCATCTGGGCGTGGCAGAGCGCCGCCGCCACGCCGTCCGCGGCGTCCGCCGGTGAGGGGGCCTCCCGGAGGCGAAGACGCTGCTGCACCATGAAGCCTACCTGCTCCTTCGTGGCCCGCCCCGTCCCCACCACGGCGTTCTTGATCTGCGCCGGCGCGTATTCCGCGATGGTGACGCCGGCGTGCGCCGCCGCCAGGAGGATGGCGCCTCGGGCGTGGCCCAGCTTGAGGGCGCTCTGGGCGTTCCGCCCCTGGAAAACCTCCTCCACCGACACCGCAACTGGACGGTGCCGGCGGATGAGCTCCATCACGCCGTCGTAGATCTCCCGGATGCGCTTGGCCAGCGGCTCGGAGGGCGACGTACGGATCACGCCGCACTCCACCAGCGACACGGCGCCGCCGCGCCCGCGCGCGACGACGCCGTAGCCGGTGAGCGCCGTGCCGGGATCGATCCCCAGGATCACCGCAGCACCGTCGTCATCCATGGGCGGGCTTCACGGAACGGAAGGCGCACGCGCCGCGCTACATCGTCTCGGCGAGGACCGCCTCGTCGATGTCGGCGTTGGAGTGGACCTTCTGGACGTCGTCCAGGTCCTCCAGCATCTCCAGGAGCTTGAGCAGCTTTTCCGCGTCCTTGCCCTCCACGCGCACCTCGCTCTTGGGGATGCGCGTGAGCTCCGCGGAGGAGAACTCGATGCCGGCGGCGCGGATGCCGTCCTGGACCGCCGTGAAGTCCGACACCTCGCAGGTGACGATGAACTCGTCACCGTCGCGGGTGACGTCCTCGGCCCCCGCCTCGATGGCCGCCTCGAAGACGGCGTCCTCGGTGTAGCGGTTGGCGTCGATGACGATCTGCCCCTTCCGGTCGAACTGCCAGGCCACCGATCCGTCGGTGCCCAGGCTTCCTCCCTGCTTGGTGAGGGCGTGGCGGATGTCGGCCACCGTACGGTTTGTGTTGTCGGTGAGGCACTCGATAAAGAGCGCCACACCCCCGGGACCGTAGCCCTCGTAGGTGGTCTCGATGTAATCGACGCCCTCCAGCTCGCCGGTGCCCTTCTTGATGGCCCGCTCGATGTTCTCCGACGGCATGCTGGCGGCCTTCGCGGTGTCGATGGCCAGCCGCAGGCGGGGATTGTACTCGGGGTCGCCGCCCCCCTCGCGAGCGGCGACGGTGATCTCGCGGATGATCTTGGTGAACTGGGCGCCCCGCCGAGCGTCGTTCACCGCTTTCTTCCGCTTGATCTTGGACCACTTGTTATGACCGGCCACACGTCCTCCGGATCACGTTCGGGAAGGTGCCACTGCGGGGCGGCGGAGCCGCCTCCCGAAAAGGTACGAGCCCCGGGCTGGCGGGCAAAGCGGCAGGCTACTCGTGCGGGGCGGCGGAGCCGGGCGAGCGGGCGGCGCCGCGCACCACCTCTACCCGCGCCTCCGTCCAGCCGCCCAACTGGTAGTAGACCACTTCCAGCAGGTGCCGGCCGGGCTCCAGGGGGGCGTAGTCCACGCGGGAGCCGTGCGGCTCGAAGGCGTCGATGACCAACCGTCCGTCCACCCACACGCGGATTCCGTCGTCGCTGATGGTGCGCAGCGAGTAGGTCCCGGGGCCGAGGTCCACGTCGGCACGCGCCCGCGCCGCCCAGCGCTCCCGGGGCAGGCCCTCGATGCCGGGCGCATACCACTGGAAGTCGAAGGCGCGCCGGGTCCGCACCATGAGGGGCGCTCCCTCCAGGACGCGGGCGAACGCCTCCGGGTGCAGGTGGGGGTCGGCGGTGCTGTCGGACCAGGCGTAGAACGCCACCTCCCACGAACCCGCCGGCTCGAAGCGCTCGAAGGCGAAGGGCACGGTGTCGCCCGCGGCGTGCACCGTGCCCCGGGGGGTCACCACCTCCCGGCCCACGTACGCCAGCTCCAGCCTCCAGAGCCCTTCCCGGCCGGGGGCGGGCCGCACGGTGATGGTGTCGGGCCTGTCTCTTATACACATCTCCGAGCC
>WGEM01000605.1 GCA_015492755.1 Gemmatimonadota bacterium
CACACGTAGAGCGGGATCTGCGCGCTCTTCCCCGTGGCGCCCAGGAAGAAGAAGAGGGTGATGGCCGTCACCAGCCCTCCACCGTAGACCAGGGCCTCCTCCGCGTGTTCGAAGACGCCCACGAAGTCCAGCGTCCCGAAGGTCTTGAAGAGGAGGAACATCGCCACCAGGAACCCGAAGTCCCCGATGCGATTCACGATGAAGGCCTTCTTCCCGGCGTCCGCCTTCTCCCGGTCGGTGAACCAGAATCCGATGAGGAGATAGGAGCAGAGCCCCACCCCTTCCCAGCCCACGAACATGAGCGGGTAGCTCGCCCCCATCACCAGGACGAGCATGAAGAAGACGAAGAGGTTCAGGTAGGCGAAGTACCGCGGGTAGCCGGGATCCTCGCGCATGTAGCCCACGCTGAACACGTGGATGAGGAAGCCCACGCCGGTGACCACCATCATCATGATCATCGACAGCTGGTCGAGCTGCAGCGCGGCGTCCACCGTGAAGGCGCCGGTGGCGATCCAGGTCCAGTAGTGGACCACCACCGGTTCGTGGAGGTCGGCCCCCAGCATCCGGGTGAAGTTCACCAGCGTCACCAGGAAGGCCAGGAGCAACACGCCCGGGCCGATCCAGGTGGGGAGGGTGTGCGTCGCCGGCTTCGGCGCCCCGTGCAGCTCCACCTCGCCGCCGGCGCGCACCACCGCGGCGGCGCGGATCCCCGCCTGGAGCGCGAGGATGCCGTTGAGGACGAAGCCAAGGAGCGGAAGGAGGACGATGAGCCCCGGCAGGAACGGCTGGAAGTGGTGCGCCGCGGCCTCCGGGGCCTGGCCTCCCTGAATCAGCGCCGCCGAGAGAGAAGCGTACATGCCGCTACCACCTCAGCAGTCGGAAGTTGTCCACGTTCACCGTCTCGTAGTGACGGAAGATGGAGATGATGATGGCGAGCCCCACGGCCGCCTCGGCCGCGGCCACCGTCATCACGAAGAAGACGTAGAGCTGTCCTTCGATCCCGTGCAGGTGCGAGAACGCCACCAGCGCGAGGTTCACCGCATTGAGCTGCAGCTCGATGCAGAGGAACATGATGATGGCGTTCCGGCGGATCAGGACGCCCAGCGTCCCGACGACGAACAGAATCGCGCTGAGGACGAGCGCTTCGGTAATCATGCCACGCGCCTCTTGGCCAGGACGATGGCGCCCACGATGGCCACCAGCAGGAGGATGCCGGTGATCTCGAAGGCGACGACGTAGGTGGTGTAGAGCGGCTCCGCCATGGCGCCCACCGCGCCGTGTTCCCGCACCGCCTCGGCGATGGCCCGGGCTCCGGCGGCCGCCTCCGGCGGCGGCGCGGTGCGGAGGGCCTGGGCCAGGAGGCCGGCCACGCCGCCCACCACCGCGAAGGAGAGAACGGCGAACGCCCCGCGGCGCAGGTCCTGCTCGTACTCGTGCCCCAGGTTCAGGAGCATGATGACGAAGAGGAAGAGCACCATGATGGCGCCGGCGTACACGATCACCTGGATCGCCGCCAGGAAATGGGCTTCCATGAGGACGAAGGTCCCCGCCAGACTCGCCAGCGTCGCCACCATGAAGAGCAGCGAACCCACCGGGTTCTTCGAGATCACCACGCCCAGCGCCGATCCGACGGCGATGGCGGCGAAGATGTAGAAGACCACGTCAGCCATGAGTGCGTGCCTCGCGGTTCGAGCCCCTCCCCACGGCGTCCCTCGTGCGATGTGTCATCACTCGGATCGGGGGTCGGAGGGATCCCAGAGCAGCGTCGTCGGATGGTCCTGCTCCATGAGGCGATCCAGGTCGTAGACGAAGCGTTCCCGCGTGTACTCGGCGTTCTCGAAGTGCCGGCCCACGTGGATGGCTTCCACCGGGCACACCTCCTGACACATGCCGCAGAAGATGCACCGGAACTCGTCGATCTCGTAGACGATGGGATACCGGTTGCCCTGGTCGTCCTCGCCGCCCACCAGGCGGATGCAGTTGGCGGGGCAGACGGTGGGACAGAGACCGCACGCCACGCACTTGGGGCGCCCGTCGGCGTGCACCTCCATGCGGTGCGTGCCCCGCCAGCGCGGCGAGAGATCCGTCTGCTCCTCCGGATATTCCTGCGTCACCTTGTGAGGGTTCACCATGTGGCGGAAGGTGAGCGCCATTCCGCTCAGCGTCGCCCGCAGGTAGGAGGTCTTCTCGGGCTCGGGCCGGTGCATGACCTTGACGGAGATCGCCATGGCTCAGTCTCCTGCGGGAAGCGGCTCGGGGGTCGTTTTCACTTCCACCTTCTGCGTGGGTCGGGCGGCGGCGCCCACGATGGTGCGGCCGCGGTCGAAGAAGAGCACGAACGCCACGGTACACGCGGTGCTCACCGCGGTGAGGGCCAGCCCGTAGGTGAAGCCCCACCGGACCTGGAGATGATCCAGCACCAGGATCGTCCCGGCCATGATCATGAGGTAGGCCAGCGCGGTGGGGAGCATGACCTTCCACCCCAGCGCCATCACCTGGTCGTAGCGGAAGCGCGGCAGCGTCCACCGGATCCAGATGTAGAGGAGGAGGAAGAACGCCGTCTTGGCGCCGAAGCCCAGGAAGGTGACCACGGTCTTCCACACCGCCGGGTCGGCGGGCACTTCGGTGCCGGGCACGCAGGCGCCGGCGGCGATGACGCAGTCCTTGATGAGCTGGCCGTTGTACCAGTAGGCGTCGTCCCACGTCCCGGGCAGGTCCCACCCGCCGAAGAAGAGCGTCGCCATGAGCGCCGAGGCGGTGACCATGTGCCCGAACTCGGAGATCATGAAGGCGCTGAACTTCATGGCGGAGTACTCGGTGTGGTACCCGGTGATGAGCTCCGACTCCGCCTCCGGCATGTCGAAGGGCAGCCGGTTCGTCTCGGCGAATGCCGACACCACGAAGAGGATGAAGCCCAGCGAGAGGGGGAAGACGAACCACATGTCCAGCTGCTGCTGGCGCCACACCACCTCGGTGAGCGTCACGTTGCCCGCCAGCATGAGCACCGCGATGAGGGAGAGCCCCAGCGCCACCTCGTAGCTCACCATCTGTGCCGACGCCCGCAGCCCGCCCAGGAAGGCGTACTTGTTGTTGGAGGACCAGCCACCCAGCACGACGCCGTACACCGCCAGCGAGCTGAAGGCCAGGATGTAGAGGATCCCGATGGGCACGTCGGCGATGATCATGTCCACCACCCCCGCCGGCGTGGGAAGCGGTGCGGCGAAGGGGATCACCGCGAAGGTCACCAGCGACGGGACCAGCACCACGATGGGCGCCAGGACGAAGAAGAACTTCGACGCGGTGGCGGGAAGCGTCTCCTCCTTCAGGAGATTCTTGATGCCGTCGGCGATGGGCTGCAGGAGCCCGAAGGGGCCCACCCGGTTGGGGCCGAGGCGGTCCTGGATCCACGCCGAGATGCGGCGCTCCGCCAGCGTGGTGTACGCCACCACCAGCATGACGATGGTGAACACTCCGACGACCTTCAGCCACATGGCCACGGCGGCCCAGATGCCCGAGATGGGTTGCAGTGTGCTCTCCATCGTCAGTCCCCCGAAGCCCCGACGGGCTCGCTCACCACGGCGCCGTGCGCGCCGAGCTTCTCATACGTGAGGCCCTGGAAC
>WGEM01000606.1 GCA_015492755.1 Gemmatimonadota bacterium
CTCCAGGAGCTCCTCGTAGGTGATCCGGTCACCCTCCCCATTGCGGAGGCGGGCGACGAGATCCGAAGGGGATTCCTTCCCCGGCAGGGCGTCCCTAACCAGCCACGGCACCCCGTCGGGAGCTATGACGACACGCAGCTCCCCCAGAGGGGTCCGGGCGGTACGTAACCCGGTAGTGGCCGAGTGGCGGGTGCCCGAACAGGCCCTCGTAATCGTCACGGTGCACGGAGAGCCTGTCCCCGTCCGACAGAACCAGCAGCACGTGGTTCGGCGGTAGTGCGGACACCCGAACCTCCAGACTTACCAAAACTTTACCTCTCCGGACACAGGGACGGCGGCGGCGGGGCCACCGACCGTGCCTCGGACCACAGGAGCGCCGGGGGCGGCGGTCCCTCATCCTCTGCCATGAGGCGGAGGAAGAAGAACTCCAGCAGGTAGGGCCCTTCCGCGCCGAAGACCTGACGCCAGGCGGCGTCAAACTCGGCGGGAGTCCCCGAGGCCTGGAGGAACGCCCAGGTGATGGGGGCGGCCAGCTCCCCGCAGTCCGCCTCCCAGTCCGCCCACGTGAGATACCAGTCTCCCTCGACCAACTCCAGGGCGGACCAGGAGACGGCGCCGGGGCGGGCCTCGACGCCGACCACCACCAGCGGCCCTTCGTCGCCATATCCACGCTGGAAGACCAGCACGGGCGGCACGCTCTTCAGGGGCCGCTCCGGAGGACCCAACTCCCGCCACTCGCGACAGCCGTCTGGCGGCTGGGCCGCCGCTGGCTGTGCGAGGGCCAGGGCGAGCAGGACAGTGATGAGGTGTCGTTTCATGACCCCTCAGCGGGGACGCAACGCCCGGACCCGTGGCTCCCGTGGAACTCGGAACGCAGCCCCGGGGTCACGCCCCAGAAACAGGCGTGGGAGTATCCCCCACACCAGATGCATTTGTGCACGCACCCCCCGTTGGGGCCGCACCCCCGAGGAGGCTCGGGCAGTTTGGCAACCTCCTCGGGGTCCCATTTCCCGGTCCCCTCAGCCATCGGGTGCGTCCCTCTCATAGATCAGCACCCCTTTTCCAGCCTCCCTGACCTGGAGCGCATGGGCGAGGATCCAGCCCGAGGTGAATCCCCCCCAGCCCCAGGGGCCACCTTCCCCCATGCCGTCCTCCAGGTCAACCCCGTCGGGGAAGGTGACCTCGATGACCTCGCCCGGCTCGAAGTCGTACCCGGCCAGCCGGGCGGGCTCCACGGCCTCGAACGTCACTCGCAATACCTTCACCTCCCAGGCCGCCCCCCAGACAGGGATAGGGAGGCGACCCGACATGAATGGGCGCTGGGATACGCCACTCGCAGTTCAGCGCCCGTCTCCCGGTGGCGGAAGAGCGCCCCGCCCGGGAATCCGCACCGCTTCCCCACTGGGAATGCCCCCCGTGGGCGGTTCCCAGCGGGGCACCTCGACGGTCGTCGCGCCGTCGGTGTACACGTAGGCGCCCCCGCGCCGCTCCTCCCGGAATTCCATGAACTCCAGAAGGAAACGGGCCACCGAGGCCTCGTACTGGGTGGCCTCGATGGTGCGGTGGGCGCCCGCGTGGGCTAGTAGTTCGCGAAATAACGCCCGCACATCACGCACTCGGAGGTCGTCGCCCCGAGGGCGGACGACACGGGGACGTCCAGGCAACCCCAGGCCTCGCAGGGGTTGCGCATCCACTCCGCCAGCTCCCGCGCCTCCTCGGGGGACAGCCCGAAGGTCAGGGCGTCCCCCTCCACGGCGGGGGCGATCTTCTTCAAGAGCTTGAACGCTGTCTTATGGTCCACCGAGACTCCTTCCGAATTGCGCCTGGGAGGCAGGGAAAGCCACCTCGCCGGTGTAGTTCACCGCCTCCCAGGCAGGAATCAGGAGCACACGGCTCCAGTCGTGGGTCGACAGCCGAGGGATCTGGTCCCCGTCCGCATGGACCATGACGATAGCGTCGTCGGGGACGAGGATCTCATAGACCCACGGCTGGCCTTCCCATCCCTCGGGGAGGAAGGAGTAGGCGAACCCCACCTCCTCCCCGAAGAATTCGCTCAGCATTCCTCGCCAGGCGCCGCGGTACGGCCGACCCTCCAGATCCGTGCGCCTGGCGGTGTTTACGTGGTAGAGCACCGCCATTTCGCGCTCCCTTCTGTCGGTGAGCTCGCTCACCGACAGCGTGGGAAAGCGAAACTTCTTCAATCCCACGTTAAGCTCTGGTGGTCTCCGATGTTCTCGGGCTCCCCCCCTCGGCCATTGTGGGCCATCTCACCAACCCTGGGCGGCCTCCACGATAGGTAAAGGAGGACCGCCAGAGCGATGACCAGCGACTCACTCCGAGGGGTCTACGTACCAGCGGAGGTTCTCCACGACACGCGGGAAGCGGTACTCCCGCACCTTGCGGAGCGCCTCCGCGACGGCGGTCTCCACATCGTCGAAGGTTCCGATGTGGACGCCCCAGACGACGGTGTAAACACCGTCGTCTTTCCGAAGGAACGTGATCCCCGCGTCCGACCCGAAGAGCTGGCGCGGCAGCGTCAGCTCCACCATGTTGGGATTCGGAGGGAGCTCGATGACGCTCCCCCAGCCGCCGTGTCGCTCTACCTCGGCGAGCACGGCGCGCTGGAAGTCGGATGCGGCATTGGGGATGTAATCGGTGTGGACTACATACACTTTGCATCTCCCGCTAAGTCATCATCGCGCGATACACGTGACCGCTGCATGAATTTGTACACTGCTGCGCGGAGAACTGGCTCCGGCGTGACGGCGGCGTACAGTCGCCACAGGGGCGTGAAGCTCTGGGCCAGGTAGTAGCCCAGGTCGCCCCATTCCTCCGTCAGCGCTGCGCGGTCTCCGCGCAGCAGCGCTTCCAGCACCTCGAACAGCTCGCCGCGCTTCCACCCGGCCGGGTGGCCGTCCGCGCCACGCCGCTCGGTGATTACGAGCTTGCGCAGCGCAGTAAGTGGGCCGTACGGCTCCTGGCCGTACCGGTTGGCGATCCGCCGGGCGGCTCGGCGGAGCCGTTCGCGGTCGGTCATCGAACCTCCACACGGTATGGGAGCTCGGTGGGCTCCCACGCCGTGACGCTGGAAGCCGTGTACACCCGCCCCTTCCGCTGGACCGAGACGTCCACCACGGGTGGGGTCTCCACGAGGGGAACGGTGATGTTGATGATGTCCCCCTCGGGGGTGACGATGCGGATTATGCGTATGGGCATCCTATCCTCCCCACAGGTGTGCAGGATCCCAGCAGGAACCCACGTGCCACAGAGGAGACAGCGTTCCTGCTGGGAATAACCGACCATCCGTTCCGTTCCGTCACTCCGGGGGATCGGAGTCCAGATCCTGGGCCAGGACGTTCAGGGCGTCGGCCCAGGAGTCGAAGAAGAACCGGGTCTCCGCCCGGCCCTCCCTGAGGAGAGCGACGACGATGCCGTCGTCCTCCTCGATGATCACGGAGCGCTCCATGCGCTCCGTGCTGATGATGGCTTCGACTCTTTTCACGGTTCACTCCTGTGGCGGGTTAAGAGCTTCTCACGGACTTCAGAAACGTGGTGACGCTGTGGCTGTCTGGCTCACAGGTCACCACGGTACCCTGGTACCGCCGGTCGGCCCATGCCTTCCAGGCGTAGGCCACGGCGGCGGGGTCCAACACGTCCAGGACCGGGGCCATGTCCCGGACGACCTCGCCGACGGCAAGGTCGTCGTCGTCAAGGACGACCTCGCAGTCGCCGGCGGCGCGGTCGGCGAGCCGCCGAACCGCGGTCACGATCTCGTCCGCGTTCCGGACGGCCTTCGGGATGAGGACCAGCGCCCGCCAGCCCTCGTCCACCAGGGTCACCTGACGGACGACGCTGCCGGCAGGCAGCTCATCCCGCCAGTAGGGATCACAGGCGGGATGATTCGAATGGTCTTCGTCCGCGCAGGCCGCCGGGACCACGACAGCCTCGTACCCCCGGGGAACGTAGACCCGCCCCCAGGGGTGGCCGAGGTCCAATAAGTTGCTGTTGGACATTGTCGGTATCCCTCTGCGCTCACCGCCGCCTGGCTGCTGCCAGCGCGGCCCGGTACTCCTTGCGGTACCGGACGCGGGCGCCGATACTCGCCGGATTGTCCGGGAGCTTCGGCATCGCTGGTTTCTTCTTGCGCCGGCGGCGCTTCTTCCTCTTACCGTTGGTCGGCGGCTGCTCCTCCTCACGGGCGGTCTCCTCCACGGGGCGCTTGCGCCGGCGGCGCAGAGCACCCCACTTTCGGCTCTGGGCGAAGAGCTTGTTCCGCTCCCGCTTCCAGACCGTGGAAGCGGCGCGGAAACAGAAACCCTTCGCGCCGTTGCGGACCACGACGTCGGCGTGGTCCGGGTGGAGGTAGACCTCCCACCCGTCGTTCAGCCAGGGCTCGAGGGCCCTGGCCAGCCGGTGATGGAGATCCACGCGCTCCTCCTGGGACATGACGCTCCTCCTTGGGTCTGCGGTTGGTAAGGCCGACGGTCTTAATTGTAAAACGATAAGCTTAATAGGAGATTAGAGGAAGATTAAGAGAAGATTAGAAATGGCGTAAAATTAGCGGTAGAGAGATTTGTGAGAAGACGGTTTGGTAACAAATTGTTAGCAATCTTACCTAAAAAACGCTTAAATGTAGGGGATCTTACAACCACTACATCTTGTGTCGAACTAAAGTTCTACACAAGCAGTAGTGTCGAACGGGTGTTCGACACAAGATATAGTAGCATTTCCGTATTAGAATTGGACCCCCTATAGTGTAGAGACAACTTTTTTATTAGATACTGATATAGCTATCTCTACACCTTATATATATGTAATAAAAAAGATGTGTTTCTAGAGAAAAATAATAATAATACTAATACAAGAACACCACTATATCTTGTGTAAAACAAATGTTCGATACTAGATCTAGGTCGAACATCTGTTCGACACAAGATATTGTGGTCTTTAAGGACTTTTTAAGAATTAGACGGAATTGACGATCTTGACCTTGTAGCCGCGGGGGATCTCCGCCCCGTCGGCGAGGCGGAACATCCCCAAGCGGGGATCGAAGGCCAGCTGGTTGATCCAGAAATCCCGAACGTCTCCGGCGGCGGGCTCGCCGGAGACGAGGATCTCTGGCGTGGGGGACTGATCGTCGAAGCGGATAACGATCAGTCGTCTGGGGTTACGATGGCGTAGCATGGGCGTCCTCCCCGTGGATCATCTCCGGGACCGTAGAGGTCCCGGATGGCCGCCAGTCCGAAGGTGGCGGCCAGGAGGTAGAAGAAGACCAGAACCTCAATCATCGGACTCCGACTCCTCTGCGACGAGCAGGCGGCGCAGCTC